>JBBQDJ010000220.1:0-6726 GCA_038319595.1 Verrucomicrobiales bacterium | reverse complement strand
CCAACGGCATCACCGGTTCGCCCGTCCGCTGCCGCGTGATGAGATCCGCCGCGCAGCTAGAGGAAAACGAAATCCAGTCCATACCCGGGCTATAGAATGGATCCATGAAAGCACCGGCGTCGCCAACAAGGACGAAGCCGTCCCCGGCGAAGGTCGTGCTATGGTAAGCGAGGTTCTTCCGCCAGTGCATGTCCTCGCCGATGAACTCCGCATGTTCCAACAGCTCGCTGGCGACGGGATGTTTTGATAGAAATTCCTTCAAGCGGCAGCCAATGCCACTGCCATCACGCGGGAAATCGACGAGCCGCTGATCCCACACCACGCCCACGCTCATGTCGCCGCCCTTCAGCGGGATCCACCAGCTCCACCAGCCATCGCCGATGATGTGGTTAGTGGCCGTGCCGCGGGTGCCATAGACGGCCGCCGACCAATTCGGGAACTTCGCCGCGAGTTCGCGGCCATCCCAGTCTTTCACGCCTTTCCAGCGTGACCACGCCGCCGCCGTCGGATGCGCGGTGTTGGCGCGCCACCAGCCCTGCTTGCGGGCGAGAAAGGCAGTTAGACCGGATGCATCAACCACCCAGCGTGCGCTGATTTGAAATTTCCGCTCGCCGTGTTTCACCTCCAGCACCTGTCTCCCTCCCGCCGCGAGGTCCACCTTCGCGACCGCAGCCGGACGTAGGATCGTGGCTCCGGCCTCGCCGGCACGACGCAGGACCTCCTCGTCGAGCTCGGCGCGGTCGATCTGATAGGAAGGCAACCGCGCGAGGTAGCGTGGACCGATCTCCGCCGACTGCTCGAGCGATTTCACCCGGTCGTTGGTGAACCAGAACCGCAACCCTTGTTTGGAAATGTGGTGTTCGTTTAGGTATTGCGTGAGCCCTAACACCCGGCCTAGGAAATAACCGCTGACCTCGACGGTTGCCTCGCCGACCCGACGGGACAGTTTCGCGGATTTCTCGACGATCAGGATACGGATGCCCGGGTTTCTCCTCAGCAACAAGGTGGCGGTGGAGGCACCCGCCAAGGCACCGCCGATCACGACGACATCGTAATCTTCGGCAGGCTCGGGTGGTGTTTCAGACAGCATCGCGGCGATTATCGAACCGAGCGCGGGAAATGCAACACGGCTTGTGGTGTTTTCGCGCAGGCTGCGGTTGCATGAGCGGCGAAATCACGGATACTGCTGCGTCTTGACTACCACCCAAAGAGCGCACGAATCGGAATGGGACGCCATCGTCATCGGCGGCGGCCCTGCCGGGTCCACCGCCGCGACTACGCTGGCGCAGGCCGGTCGGCGGGTGTTGGTTCTCGAAAAGGAGCGCTTTCCCCGCTTCCACATCGGCGAATCGCTTCTGCCTTACAATCGGCGGATCTTCGACGAACTCGGCGTCTGGGAGAAGGTTTCAAGTGTGGGGTTCACCCGGAAACGGGCGGCCCAGTTCATCATGGGTAACGGCTCGCGCGGAAATCGGCTGGATTTCTCGAAGGGCAGTTTCACCGAATTTCCCGAAGCGATGCAGGTCGAGCGGGCAAAGTTCGACGACATCCTGCTCCACCACTCGCGCGCTAACGGCGTGGAGGTCCGTGAGGAATGCCGGGTGACTGGGCACCGCGTGGAGAAGGACCGCGTGGTCATCCAATTCCAAACTGCGGATGGAACTACAGGTGAAGTGACCGCGCCCTATCTGATCGACGCCAGCGGTCTCGGAAATTTCACCGCGAATCGCGAGTCGCGGCGCGAGTATTACGATGGACACAAGAAGCTCGCCATCTTCAGCCACTTCGAAGGCGTGGACATGCCCACCGGCGAGCAGGAGGGTGACATCCTGGTAGTCCGCCGGGAAAATTCGTGGATCTGGCTGATCCCCTTATCGACGGGCAAAACCAGCGTCGGCTTGGTCATCGATGCCGCCGATTTCAAGACGCTTGGGAAATCGCCACAGGAGGCGTTTGACGATGCGGTGGCGACGACTCCGGCAGTTAGAGACCGATTCGCACGGGCGGAAGCGATGGAAAAGCTGCACGTCCTCGCGGATTTTTCCTACAAGAACGACCGCCTCGTTTCACCGCGGGTTCTGCGGGTGGGAGACGCCTCCGGCTTTATCGACCCGATGTTCTCCAGCGGAGTTCTGTTAGCCATGACCAGCGCGCGTCAAGGCGCCTTGGCGATCCACGGCGCCCTCGATACCGGCACGCCTCTAACTGCCGGGATGAAGCGCTACGAAAAGGACAACCGCAAGCGCATCGCCCTTTACTGGGAGTTCATCGAAAATTTCTATAAGCTGCACTTCACCCAGCTCTTCTTCCAGCCGTACAACAAGTGGGGGCTCGTCTGCTCGGTCAATGCCGTGCTCGCAGGCCGGACCGATCTTTCCTTCGCCGTCTGGTGGCGGTTGCGGTTGTTTTTCCTGCTCGCCTGGCTGAACAAGCACATCCCGGTGGCGAAGCGGATCAATGTGAGCTAACAGCGGATGGCCTCCGATTTTCCCTTGATTGCCTGCCGGGAAAAGTCAGTTTCAAATCATGAACGTGAACCTGCGCTTCCCCGTCGTGACCACCCTTTTCGCCGCCGCTTGCACCCTTGCCAGCGCGTTTGCAGCGGATCCCGAAACTCCCACCGCGAAGACCCCGCTGTTCAACGGCAAGGACACCACGGGTTGGGTGTCGTTCCTGAAAGAGGGCGCACCGGCGGACAAAACTTGGTCGGTGAAGGACGGCTTGCTCATCTGCACCGGCTCACCCTCGGGCTTCCTGCGGACCGAAAAAAGCTACCGCCAATACAAGTTCACCGTCGAATGGCGTTTCACCCGGCCCGGCAATACCGGCGTGGTCGTGCACATGACTCCACCGGACGCCGTCTGGCCAAAAAGCATCGAATGCCAGGGCATGAACAAGAGCCAGGGGGACTTCTACCTCTGGTCGGGTGCCACCGCCAAGGATGCCACACCTCTCACCGGCAAAGGTGGTGAAATCCGCGGCTACCGGATCGGTCGCGCGGGTGCGGATGCCGAAAAGCCCGCTGGTGAGTGGAACACTTTCACCGTCGTTTGTGACAAGGCTACCGTGACGATCCTGGTCAACGGCAAGGAAGTGAACAAGCTCACCGACGCCAATCTAACATCGGGCTTTATCGGTCTCCAGTCGGAAGGCGGCGCATTCGAAGTGAAAAAGGCGGTGATCGAACCGCTGTGATTTCGCCTTACCGCTCGATACCGCAGCGGAGCACGAAGAACGCGGCGTCCAGATGCGCCAGTGGCCCGCGCAGTTGATCGATCTCTTCGGCAGGTCCGTGGAATTCCAAGCGCGTCAGCCCGGAAATTTCTAACATTTCCCCAAGGACTCCGCCGACGTTCTCGAGGTGGGTGAGAACCCCGGCGGCGCCGACATAACCTTCGCGGCAGAAGACCTCATCCCCGAGGACCGTGAACTCATAGAAACAGCAAGTCGTCTCGCTGCGGGTTTTGGCGACGAATTTCTCCATCGTCGCCTGCGCCTCGGCCTCCTTGCCGGGGTGGAGTTTGAAATAGGGATGGATGGTGACAAGGTTGGCGGGAAGGCTCATGGCGATGATGGAGTTTGAGTGGCGACGCCGATTTATTAGCCTCCCGTGGATCCGCTGGCGAGGGCAAATCTCTGGCGGAAGAACGCAGGGATGTTAGGTCGCCGTCTCACGTGGCAGCAATTTAGCCACCACCACCAGCAACACGATGACCACTCCGGCCAGCGCCAGCCAAAGCCAAGGGGATCCCGCATCCATCGCCCCGGGCTTTTCAATTCCGGCACGCAGCGTCTCCTCGCTTCCGAGTGTGGTCGCCTGTTGATCTGCAGCCATCAATTCGTCCCAGACCAACCGCAGGTCGTATCGGGGAGCCATCGCTTGCGGATTCCCATAGCACACGAAAAGCGGTGCCTCGCTCGCGAGCTTGGCCACGATCGACGGCGCTTCGAATCGGATGACCACGTCGTCCACCGGAATGGGCGGATTGTCGCCATGATCGGTTTCAAGAATAAACGTCTGTGGCAGCCGGGAGCGCCGGAAATTCAAAATCAACGGCGTATCGAGATCGCTAGATTTTGTCCAATCCGCAGTGCCAAGTTCTTCGATCCATGCGTTACCGAGCGGATCCTTGCGACCGGCGGACGCAATGAATGTGCGGTCAAACAAGCGAGCCGTCGAACGTGCTCCAAGGCTCACCGCAGGCAGACCATCCACCGGCAAGGTGATTTCCCAAAGCGAAACGCTCGGACGCTTCGGATCATTTTTCTCTACAATCCCGGACGGCTTCATTTCACGTTTCGCCGCGCCTGGCCTAACCACATAGGGAATCTGCCTTCCATCCTGCACCAAGCGGATGTCTCCCAGATCGGTCCGACAGTTGGCTAAAACTTGGGCGTCGAGCTCGATCCGGATCACCCCGGAGGGTGCGGCGTAAACCATCCGGCTGCGGCTCCAGTCTTTCAGGTCGATGGCGGCTCCGATTGTTTCCACGCCCGGTAACGATGGCACCGGTTGGAAATACTCATTTTTGCGCAACGGGTCAGGCAAGACTCGCTCACCGCCGGCATTGGCCATCGCTTCACGCAAGGCGCTCAAGTCATAGCGCGGAGGCTTTTCCTGAATGGCTCCGGTGGTGAGTTGCCACGATCCGGCCACGGGCGCGGAAAACACCAGAATCGTCGGGAAATAGCGGGCTTTCGCTGCCGTGATGTCCAAAGGCGGGCTGTCACCATTTCGGAGGGTCGCCACCATATAGCGGCTGGGGACGCGTTGGTGGATCGGGATCGCCAGTTCTTCGGTGGAGAGCCCGCCGCCCCCGGTCACGCGGTAAAGAATGCCGTTTCCTAACATCTCAAGCCGGGTCCCGCCATCCGCAGATGGTGTGGAGTATCCCACGCTGCAAGGCCGGTTGAACAAGGCTCCGGGAATTTCGAAACGAATCTCTGATAGATTTACATTACGCGCACCGAGATCGAGAGTCAGCCGCGTTTCCCCGGACAACTCCTCCCGCGAGAAAACCGTCACCGGAAGCTCAACCGTTAGAGGTTTCTCCGGTCCAGTTGCCAGCCTGACGCCCGTGAACGGGACCGGTTTGGATCGCTGGTCATCCACCGTGAAACGCAACCGCACCCATGCGCCCGCTGGCAGTGGAACGCGCAATCGTGACTGCCCTTCCGGCTGACGGAAAATCACTGCGTTCGATACCAAAATCTGCCATTCGCCCGAGGATTTCAGGCCCTCGATGCTGACCGACTTGAGGAAATCCCGCGCAGGGGTGATCAGCTCCACCGCTTGGATCCCATTCACCGAATCCGCGGAAACCTCGATGACTGTGGTCCGGCCTGCGAGAGTGACTTGGAACCCTGCTGCCTCGCGGATCGTCTCTTCGTGCCGGACCGGAGCCTCAATAAGGTAAGGACATTCCTTGCCACTGAAGGGCTGGATCCGGAGATCCCCCAAATCGGTGCGCGATGCATTCAAAACCGCTGGCGGAAGTTCCAGCCGGACCATCCCGGGCTCTGTGACGCGGAAGTTCGTCTGCCACTGCCATAGGGTGAAAATAGTTTCTGCCGACAGTGTGCCCGCAAGACCTAACAGCAGCGCGATGGATTGGATCGTCATGGCTTAGAGCGGTCGTAAAACCGTTGATAGAGGAAGGATGCGACGAAGGCGATGACCGCGACCCCGACCAGCGCACCGATGCGGAAGATGTTTTGGATGGCTGCGAGATCATGGAGGAACAACTTGACCAGCGTGATTGCCAGCAGGGCCACGGCGGCAAAGCGGACGTGTTTCGAGTTCATCCAAAAACCGATTCCTAACAATCCAAGCGAAAACAAACCCCAAGCGATGCTGTAGGTCATGTCACGGGCGAAATTGCCGCCGAATTGGAACGCGATGAAGCTCGCGCCGGGATCCGTGAAATAATCCGCGATTTCGATGTTCAGCAGCAGGAACAACAACACCCCGCCTTGAGAATAGAGCACGCTCTGCGGTGGAAATTTCGTTGGCCATGCAGTCGGGCCCTTGAACCAGAAACCGCCGGCGAACTGGGCTGCGGCCACCAGCCCGTAGGTGTAGAGATGCCAGTTCAGGATCGCAGTGCCGCTGCGTGGATAAACGGAGAAGACTGCCGGGTTCAGCGTCAGGCGCACGAAGGCAATCCCTAGCAGCGCGAGGCCTGTGAGTTGCAGACCGGGATGAGGCACCCGCCGGAAAAGCCACAACAGCAAGGCGCCCTCGATCGCCCAACTCACCGTGAGCCATTGCCGGTCGAACTGGATCGGGAAAATGAGCGTGATGAAAAGCAGGGCCACTCCGCCGAACCATGCCATTTGGCTGCGATTGACGCGGTCCATGCTTGCCATCGAGCGGAGCACCACCACCAACGCAATGAGCGCCGGCACGGCGAACGCAGCCGGCAGCAAGCCCATGAATTTGTTAGGGAAAGCCTGCTTCATCAACGAGTGTACCAGCAGGAAATGGCCGACGCCCGAGAGCGCGCTGGCGATCCACGGCGCGGCTTGTCCGGCACATGCCTTGCGGAACACGAACGGGAAAATCAAGAACAGCGCGTAGAATCCCAAATACCAGCCGAGCGCCGTCAGTGGCGCATCCGCCCGGAAATGATGCACGTGCCACACCGCCTCCACCGCGAGCGTGCAGACCATCGCTACCAGTATCAGCGGTCCTTGTTTGCCGATCACCGCCAGTCCGGTTAGAAG
>JBBQDJ010000219.1:0-6731 GCA_038319595.1 Verrucomicrobiales bacterium | reverse complement strand
GGCCACAAGCCCTCCGCTGGGAGCAGTGACGTTTTGGGTGTAGCATCCGTCTCCGCCAAGGCTACGCCGGGACAAGTGGGTGCGTGGAGGTGCAGGCCAGCCATTGAGCTTCGAAATCAAGATTCCTGTGAGCGTGGTCAGTCCTTGGATTTCAATGTCTATCAATGTTAGATTAACTCCGGGCCGCTGGCTCAACTACCTCCCCGCAGCCGCAACAATGACAAGCTGAACCTTGAACTCTCCCTCCATTCCGCCGGCAATTCATGATCGAAAAATTTGACAGAATCATGGATGGCAGAATCATTTTAAAAAGACCGACACCCCGCAGGCTTGGTCTTGAATGATTCTGCTGTCAATGATTCTGCCTTCTTTGGGGGCAGTGCCATCTCTACTCTGTCCGCTCAGACGCCGGCTCCGCTGACTTCTTCCTGGGACTCGGGCCGGGTGGAGACGAAATCGAGTTCCTCGGCTTCGGCCTTTTTCACCACGTTGACCGAATCCTTCGCTTTTACATCGCCGCGCAACAGGGCCTCGGCGAGCGGGTCTTCGAGGAAACGCTCGACCGCACGCCGCATCGGACGGGCACCGTAAGCCGGGTCGAAGCCCTTGGTGGCCAAGAGCTCGCGGGCCTCGTTGGTGAGGGTAAGGTGGATGTCTTTTTCCTTCAGGCGCTTGACGAGCTTGGCGACTTCGAGATCGACGATCTGGTTGAGGTCGGTTTTTTCCAGCATGTGGAAAACGATGAGGCCGTCGAGACGGTTGAGGAACTCCGGTTTGAAGTAGCGTTTTGACTCCTCGAGGATTTTTTCCTTCATGCCGTCGTGGTCGGCATCGTCTTCCGCCATGGCACCGAACCCGAGCGAGGTCTGGCGCTTGATGGTGGAGGCACCGACGTTGGAAGTCATGATGATGATGGTGTTGCGGAAGTCGATCTTGCGGCCGAGGGAATCCGTCACGGTGCCTTCCTCCAGGATCTGGAGCAGCAGGTTCATGACATCCGGGTGGGCCTTTTCGACTTCGTCAAACAGCACCACCGAATACGGACGGCGGCGAACCGCTTCGGAGAGCTGGCCCCCTTCCTCATAGCCCACATAGCCAGGAGGCGAGCCGATCAAACGGCTGGCGGTGAATTTCTCCATGTATTCCGACATGTCGATCTGGATTAACGAATCCGCATCGCCGAACATGAATTCCGCGAGATTGCGAGCGAGGTAGGTTTTTCCAACGCCGGTAGGGCCAAGGAACAGGAACGAACCGATGGGGCGGCGCGGGTCCTTGAGGTCGGCACGCGAGCGGCGCAGGGCTTTGGAAATGGCGATGACTGCCTCGTCTTGGCCGATGACGCGGCCCTTGAGTTCGTCCTCCATTTTAAGGAGTTTCTCGGTCTCCTTCTCTTCCATGCGGCGGAGGGGAACTCCCGTCCACTTGGATACGACGGCCATGATGTCGTCATCCGTGACGGTGACGATGGTTTCCTCCGACGAAGCGCGCCAGTTTTTCAGAGTCTCTTCGAGGTTCTTCTTGGCGTGCTTTTCATCGTCACGCAGGGAAGCGGCCTTTTCGAAATTTTGTTCCGCGATGGCGGAGACCTTGTCCCGGTTGATCTGCTCGATCGCGCCTTCAAGCTCCTTGATCGACGGCGGACGGGTCATCGTGCCGATGCGCGCACGGGCACCCGCCTCGTCGAGGACGTCGATCGCCTTGTCCGGCAGGAAGCGGGCAGTTAGATAACGCGAGGTCAGCTTGACTGCGGCCTCGATGGCTGCCGGAGTGAACTTCGCCTTGTGGTGCGATTCGTATTTTTCCTGAAGCCCTTGCAGGATCTTGATCGCGTCATCAACCGATGGTTCTTCGACTTTCACCTGTTGGAAACGACGTTCCAGCGCGGAGTCCTTCTCGATGTATTTGCGATACTCGTTGAGGGTGGTCGCACCGACGCATTGAAGCTCGGCGCGGCTGAGCGCAGGCTTGATGATGTTAGATGCATCCATCGCACCTTCGGCAGAACCGGCACCGACGATGGTGTGGAGTTCATCGATGAAAAGAATCACGTTCTTCACCTTGCGGATCTCGTCCATCACCGCCTTGATGCGTTCTTCGAACTGGCCGCGGTATTTGGTGCCGGCGACCATCAGCGCGAGATCGAGGGTGATCACCTTCTTGTCGCGGAGAATTTCAGGAACATTGCCGGTGGCGATTTCCTGAGCGAGGCCTTCGACGATGGCGGTCTTGCCGACACCGGCTTCGCCGATCAACACGGGATTGTTTTTCGTCCGGCGGCAGAGGATTTGGATGACACGCTCGATTTCGCTTTCGCGACCGATCACCGGATCCAGGCCACCTTCACGGGCGACTTTCGTCAAATCGCGACCGAAGGCCTTGAGCGCGGGCGTTTTCGATTTTCCTTCGCTCTCGGCACTGGGAGCCTGCGCTTGGGACTCCTCTTCGAATGGGCCGTCGCCTTCTTCGAGTTCGTCGTCGTCATCATCATCGTCGTGGTCGTCAGGCGAGAAGTTCGGATCGATTTCTGCTAGAATTTCGTTGCGGGTGCGTTGGATATCGACGTCAAGACGCTTGAGCACGCGAGCGGCGACGCCCTCACCTTCGCGGAGAAGGCCGAGCAGAAGGTGCTCGGTGCCGACGTAGGAATGATTGAGTGCCTTTGCCTCCTTGTTAGCGAGGGCGAGCACTTTCTTCACCCGGGGGGTGTAAGGAATGTTTCCGGCAGACTTTTGCGGCGGGCCGGAGCCGACTTCTTTTTCGACCTCCATGCGGACGGCCTCGAGCTCAAGGCCCATGCGTTCGAGCACGTTGACGGCGACGCCTTGGCCGAGTTTGATCAGGCCGAGCAGCAAATGCTCGGTTCCGACATACGAGTGGTTGAATCGATCCGCTTCTTTGCGAGCGAGAGCGAGGACTTGTTGAGCGCGTGGGGTGAAGTTGTTCATTCGTCGCCGGGATTCGTGAGTTCGTTAAAATTCTTTTCGTCGTTCGTTGAGATACGATTATCAGGGGATTGGAGAGATTGCAAACGGGAGCGAACGATTTCCGCACGAATCGAATCCCGCTCCTCCGGAGAGAGTTTGCGGCCCGAGTGAAGCTGAAGGTGTGCCGGTTGGATATCCATCAGCAGACTGTCGCACAGCATCACGGTTTCCGGAGCGAAAAATCCAAGAGTTCCCCCGAGACGAAGCAGGGAAAGGTGATTCAGCGCCTCCTTGGAATCAATGATGTGGGCGTAGCGCAAGACGCCATAGGCCCTACCGATTTTGTCGGAAACCATTTCCGGGTCATCTTCCAGCAGCTTCTCGCGGGCATTTTGCTCGTGGTTTGCCACTTGGGAAATCACCCGCTCTAGCCGACGGATGATGGTTTCCTCGCTCTCGCCAAGGGTCGACTGATTGGAAATTTGATAAAGATTGCCGAGCGACTCGGTGCCTTCCCCGTAAAGGCCTCGGACGGCAAGGCCGATCTTGTTGACCGCCTGGAGCACTTGGCCAATCTGATCGCTGAGGACGAGGCCGGGCAAATGCAGCATGGCCGAAGCGCGTAGGCCGGTCCCGAGGTTCGTCGGGCAGGTCGTGAGGTAGCCGAGTGTGGGGTCGAAAGCGAATTCGAGAGACTCCTCCAATTCCGTATCCAGCGCGGAAAGCGCATTGAAGGCGGCGGTGAGTTGCAGCCCCGGACGGATCGCCTGCATCCGGAGATGATCTTCCTCATTGAGCATCAGGCTGAACGTCTGGCGACGCTCGATCACCGCTGCGGAGCCATCGCCCCGCGCCGCATGTTCGCGGGAAATCAAATGACGCTCGACCAAGACTTGCTTTTGCACCGAGGTCAAATCCCCCAGTTCGTGGGAAAACGCATCCTTCATCGCCTGCAGCGATTCTACCGCCGGCCGCATCAGATCCAGCGCCGCAGCGCGTTGATCCCTTTTTGCCCAACCGGGAAAAGGATGACGCCGGAGAGTCCGCGCCAGTCGGATGCGCGAGGTCAACACGGCACCGTGCTCCCCCGACCCGCCGGTCATCCAATCGGCGGGGTGTTTGATCAGCGTGGTGAAGCGCATCATGGGAGTTGAAGAAATCTGAGATTTGAAATTTGAAATTTGAAATGAATCATGGTCTTACTTCGTCAAGGTTGCGGATTTCATCACGGATCCCCGCCGCTTCTTCGTAGCTCTCAGAGGCGATCGCTTGGTCAAGCCGGGAGCGAAGTTCCTCGATGCGTTGGTGGCGATACTGCTGCGCCATTAAGCCTTCGGGAACCTTGCCGATGTGCAGGATGCCCTTGTGCATGCCGCGGACCATCTGGGTGACTTCCTCACCGAAAGTCGCATAACAATCGCTGCAACCAAATCTTCGCACCCGGCGCAAATCATCGAGCGTGAAGCCACAAGTCGGACATTTCCTGCCATTCCCCGTAGACACCGGCGACGTCAAACCTGCCGTCACCGTTGAGGTTCCGGGCCCACCCGGCAGACCGCCGAGCAGCAGATCTGCCAGCGAAAATCCCGTAGGATCGGTGACTCCGCGTTCTTTCGCGCAATTGTCGCAAAGGCACACCTTCTTCATCTGCCCCTCGACGAGTTGCGTGAGGAACACGGTGGCCTTTTTGTCGCAGAAATCACACTTCATCATCGTAGATCATTATGAACCATCAAGCATAGGGAGTGCCAGTGCTCGTTGCGAGTTCGTGAAACGCCTCGAGAAAACGAGCGGTGAAAGGGCCGGGCTTGCCGGTGCCGATGACGCGACGGTCGAGCGCCACCACAGGGATCACTTCCGCCGCTGTGCCGGTCAGGAAACACTCGTCAGCGGTGAAAACATCATAACGTGTCAGCGAGCATTCCTTGAAGGGCACGCCCAGCTTTTCCGCGATCTCAATAATCACCGCGCGGGTGATCCCGTCGAGCGCCCCATCCGAAATCAATGGGGTGAGCAGCACGCCGTTTTTCAGTAGGAACAAATTGTCGCCCGTGCACTCGGCCACGTAGCCCTGCTCGTTGAGCATCACCGCTTCCAGCGCATTGGCCTGGATCGCCTCCACCTTCGCCATGATGTTGTTCAGGTAGTTCAGCGATTTTACTTGCGGCATCAGTGCGCCGGGTGCCGGGCGGCGAGTGGCGCACGTGATGATCGCGAGTCCATCGCAGTAGGTTTCGTCCGGATAAAGTTTGATCGTCGAGGCGATGATGAACATCGACGGCTTCGGGCACAAATATGGGTTCAATCCCAACTCGCCAGCGCCGCGGGTCACGACGAGGCGGATGTAGCCGTCGGTCAGGCCATTGGCGGCCACCGTCTCGCAGGTGAATTTGCAGACTTCCTCCTGCGTCCACGGCATTTTCAGAATGATCGCCTTGGCCGAATCAAATAAACGGTGGATGTGCTCCTCCAACCGAAAAATGCGTCCGTTATAAATACGGATGCCTTCAAAAACGCCGTCCCCGTAGAGAAGGCCGTGGTCAAAGACCGACACCTTCGCTTCAGATTCGTCCACTAAATTTCCATCAAGCCAGATTTTCATGTGAGATTCTTCGCCAAGGGTAAGGAGATCACCGACTCTGGCAAGCGGGAGATTCAACATTATCCCGCCGCCCCGGACCAGCTACCAATTCGCGTAAGGCATCACCGCCAGACACGAGTTGAAATACCGTGGGTCCGCCGACACCTCCGCCCCCAGCCACGGCGGGGCGTCGAAGGATACCGCCTCGTGCTCCAACTCCAGTTCCGCCACCACCAGGCCCTCGTTATCGCCATGAAAAACATCCACCTCCCACACCTGCCCCGCGTGCTCCACCTCATACCGCGTCTTGTCGATCACCGACGGTAAGCACATCTCCAACAACTCCCCCGCCTCGTCCACCGGGATTTCGTATTCAAATTCCTGCCGCGAAATCCCCTCGCTCCGCCCCTTGATCGTGACCCAAGCCTTCTCACCACCGATCCGGATCCGCACCGTTCGCTCTTCATCGCGTGTCAGATACCCCTGCGAGATTCGCACCCCGGGCGAGCCGTCGTTCCACGAATGGTTCACGACGAGAAATTTGCGTTCGATTTCAGTGGGCATGTTTGGAGAAAAATCGCGTTAGAAATGCGGAGCCAAAAGCAGACGGGAAAACCAGCGACGAAGCAATCCTAGATCACTCACGAAGCGAGCGAAAGATGGCGAAAAGCGGCCCACTCCAGAATGTGCCGGCAGCATCTTCCTATCAACTATCAACCCTCAACTTCTTCCTCCCCCCACCCGCAGATCATCGTCCCTCACCCACGTGATCGGTCGCCCATTGGACCATTTCCCGGTCTCCAGGGGGAGTCCGATGGGCAGCAGAGATCAGGATCGAGTCGAGAATTTTGTAACGTGAATCCACCGCGATCAGATAGCGTCCCGCGATGTGATAGTTCACCTGTTTTTGAAAGTCCGGCAGGACCCTCGCCAGCGCCATCGGAACATCGGTCAGAGATTCACGCTCGCTTTCTACCAGAAATCTTCCGGGAGTCATTTCGGGTTCGCCGGAGCCGGAAGGCAACCCAGACGGGTCGTCCTCCAACGTATCGAAGTATTGCACCACCTTCGAGCGGACGTGGGAAGTGAACTCCACTGCGGAGGGGTTCGCCACCACGTCGGGCGATGAGGAGACGAAATGGCTGGCACCTGTCAGGAGAGCGGCAGTGAAACTGGAGACCGCCAAGAAGTTGAGGAAGGGGTTCATGAGGAGCGGGAGTTAA
>JBBQDJ010000218.1:0-6741 GCA_038319595.1 Verrucomicrobiales bacterium | reverse complement strand
CGGCGGCGGCGATGAGCGCGGCGGCGCGGGCGGCTCCCATGGAAATGGCGGTCTGGTGGGACTGGACGTAGATGATGCCTTCGACGGCGATTTCATCCGGCTGGAATTTTTGGATGATGTTGACGAGATGGGTTCGGATGGCCGAGAGCGCAGCGGACTGCGGGATGGCTTTGGGAATGGAGATGACGTCGAAGGCGAGGACGACAGGTTTTCGTGGATCCCCTTCGAGCACAGCGTAGCCGGTATTTCTAACGGCAGGATCGATGGAGAGAACGCGCATGGCGGAGTGAGGAGTCGCTTAAGGACCCGTAGGCCTTATTTTTCGATGGCCGGAGCCGCGGGCTTGATCTCGGATATCAGCGCCTCGGCGGTTAACTCGACAAAGGACCCGGGGGCACCGGAGTAATGGATCTTGCGTTCGCCATCGAGGACATAGACGAGTGGAAAGGAGCCTACCCGGTATTGCTGGGCGAGTTTGTTATCTGGATCGGAGAAGTTGGGCCACGGCACGGTGCCGTCGCTTTGGAGGATGCGGAGTTTTTCTAACGGATCGTTGTTGACGCCGAGGACGACGAAGGGCTTGCCCTTGAACTTGGCTTCCAATGCGGTGGTGATTTCTACGAGCCGCTTGGCGTCGGTGACGTTGCTGTTCCAGAAGAGCAGGACGATGACCTTTCCTTTGTTCGCTGATAGGGAAAGTGCCTTGTTCGCGCAATCGACGCCGACGAGATCCGGAGCAACGCGGCCTTTGGTGAGGAAGCGGATGATGTAGAGTTCGTCCTCGGCGAGCTTGGCAACGGTGGTGCCATCAATTTCGACATCGGCGCTTTGAATGATGGCCTTGCGCAGGTAGGTGAGGCGCTTGCTCATGATTTCGACGTTGTCGCCGAGGTTCTTGAGTTGCATCGCGGCGGCAAGGGCGGCGACGCCTTGGACTTTCAGGTCGGGATTGGCCTCCTGGATTTTTTCTAACAAGGCGAGCGAGCGCGGATCCGGACTGGCAACAAGGGCGGAGCAGATAGGGATGAGTTTAGGGCTTTTCAGGTGGCTGGTCTCGATGGCCTTGCGGATGGCATCGCAGTCCTTGCTGAAAATGGGTTTGGGTGAACCGTTTTCGTCTTTGGCGAGCAGTCCGGGTGTGATTCGGAGAAACCAGGCGGCGGGCTCAAGCGTCCAATCTTGGGCGAGCGAGCCGCCGATGCTTGCCCACATTTCCCTGGCGGCGGGAGTGGCGTCCGGGCGGCTGGCCCAGATTTTCGCCCGATCTTCGGGGGTGGTGGCGATCCGCATTTCCATGGCCCACTTGTCCATGGAGGTTTGGTAGGTTTTCTGAATGCGAACGGCGTCGGCCGGGGCGGCGGTGGTGCGGGCAAATGCCAGCAGGGAAAACAGGACGATGAGGCAACTCGGGCGGTTCATGGGGCGGAGGGTAGGCAGCGAGGCGCGGATGGGAAACCCGAAATTCGGAAGGAGCTGGGATCAACCAAGCCGTGCGACATGGGCGGCGGCGGTCTCGCGCGCCCAGCGATCCGCGGCAACCACGGTCTCAAGTGTGTTCGACGGCTGGATCTGGTGGGCATCCATGACGGCGGCGACGCATTCCCAGATCCCGGGAAAAGCGATGGTTTCCGCACGGAAGGCATCGACGGCGACCTCGTTGGCAGCGTTAAAAACGGCAGGCAGGGTGCCGCCAGTGGTTCCCGCGCGGCGGGCGAGATCGAGCGCGGGAAAATCCGCAGTGCGGGGTGCTTCAAATTCCAATTTCGCGAGCGCCGGGAAATCCAGCGGACGCATTTCGCCTTTCAACCGTCGGGGCCAGGTCAGTGCGTATTGGATCGGGAAACACATGTCCGTCCGACTGAGCTGCGCGAGGATCGAACCATCGATAAACTCGACCATCGAGTGGATGATGCTCTGCGGATGGACCACCACATCGATGCGGTCCATGCCAATGCCGAACAACCAGCGGGCTTCGATCATTTCAAGGCCCTTGTTGAAAAGCGTGGCGGAGTCGATGGTGATTTTCGGACCCATTTCCCAGGTCGGATGCTTGAGCGCCTGAGCTAGGGTGACGTGGGGAATTCGGTCGGACGGAAGCGTGCGGAAGGGGCCACCGGATGCAGTTAGAATGAGCCGGGAAACCTCGGCCTGGCCGCCACGATGGCCGTCGAGACATTGGAAAATCGCGTTGTGCTCGCTATCGACCGGAAGAAGTTTGACACCGCGCTTGTCAGCGGCGGCAGTGATGATTTCACCGGCCATCACGAGGATTTCCTTGGACGCGATGGCGAGGTCCTTGCCGGCTTCGATCGCGGCAAGCGCGGGATGTAGCCCGGCAGTGCCGACGATCGCGACGAGCACGACATCGGCTGCGGCCAGAGTGGCGAGCTCTAACAAGCCTTCCGCGCCGAGATGGATTTTCACATCGGCGGGGAGCAGCGCGCGGAGTTCGGATTCCTTGGTGGCGTCATAAAGGGCGACCTGGCGGACGCCGGTTTCGCGGGCTTGTTCGGCGAGCTTCACGACATTTCCGCAAGCGGCGAGGGCGATGATTTCAATCTCACCGGGCCGCTCGCGGGCAACCTTGAGAGTCGAACAGCCGATCGAGCCGGTGGATCCTAACAACACGACCCGGCGTTGGGTGGGAGTGGCACTCATGCGGCGGGAAGGAGGACCCACCTCAGATAGAAATACAGCGCGGGTGCGGTGAAGCAGATGCTGTCGATGAGGTCGAGCGAACCGCCGATGCCGGGAAGCATGCTGCCGGAGTCCTTCGCATTCAGGGAGCGCTTGAGCACGCTTTCCGCTAGGTCGCCGATCACAGCGAGAACGGCGAGAAGCACGCCGAGGAAAACCACATGACCCCAGCTTTTGAAGAAATGGAGATGTTGTGGAAATGCCGCATAAAAACCGCAGGCTGCGAGTTGTGCGAAGATCAACGCGCCGCCGAAGCCTTCCCAAGTTTTACCCGGGCTGATGTGGGGGATCATCTTGTGCCGGCCGATCATCGAGCCCGTAATGTAGGCACCCATGTCGGTGAATTTCGTCACGGCTAACAACCAGAGCAGCAGGAAAGAGCCGGAGCTGCCGACCATGCCTGGCACGGCGTTCGCCCCGGGAGCGAGGAAGGTGACGCGGGCTGAAAAATTGAAAAGTAGCGCGATGTAAGTGAAGCCCAAAAGATTGACTGCCACCGCTTGCAGCGCTTCAAGTCCGCGGATGGGATGGCGGAGTTGCAGGATGAATGGCACTGCGACGGCGATGAAGACGGCCAGCGCGTCGATGTCCAGCGGCAGGGAATTTCCGCCCTGTTGGAAATGCCAGTAAAGGTAAGCGCTGTAAACCGCCGCTAGTAGGATACCGAAGCCCGGGAAACAATTCACTCCGGCGGCCCGCATCATTTTGAAATACTCGACGGTGGCGGCCATCGTTAGGAAGCCGATCAGCGCGAGCACCGCCCAAGACCAACCGCTGATGAAGATCGCGGCGACGAGGCCCCACAGGAAAAGCGTGCTGGCACTCCGCCAGGCGAAGACGAGGGCTTTGGATTGGGTAGGTGGCGGCGGATGATCTGCCATTGGCGAGGGGAATCCAAGACGGCGGCGGCGGGTGTGGCAACTCATTCCCGCGGATGGTGCGCAACCTTTTCCCATGCATGCGGTTTGAACGCGGGAAGAGCTCCACTACCGGACTTTTGATCCCCAACGAAATCCAACGATGAAAACGAACAAACTAATCACTCTGGGTGCCCTAGTCGGTGCCTGTTCCCTCGCCACCGCGCAAGAAGCCCCGCCGCAACAACGCCAAATTCCGCCTGGGATCCTCGAGAAATTCGACACCGATAAGGATGGCAAGATTTCCGATGCCGAACGCAAGGCGATGCAGGAGCAAGTGAAAGCTATGCGCGAGAAAATGCAGGCCGAGATGCTCAAGAAGTATGACAAGGACGGCGACGGGAAGTTGTCCGAGGAAGAGCGTGCGACCATGCGGGCTGACATGGAAGCCAAGCGCAAAGCACTGATCGAAAAATACGACGTCAACAAGAACGGCATTCTCGATCCTGACGAAATCAAGGCGGCCCGCGACGCCGGCGAGGAACTCCCGATGATGGGTGGCCGCGAAGGTTGGGGCGGACCAGGAGGCCCAGGGGGGCCGGGTGGTCCAGGCGTCAAACGTGGCGGACCCGGAGCTCCGGGCGCAGGCAATCCGCCACCTGCTGAATAGGCCGATCAGGATCTAACTAATTTCTTGAAATTCAAAAGCCGCGGCCTGGTTAATCCGGTCCGCGGTTTTTTGTTTCTTGGAGTGCAAGGCCGATGTTGCTCCGGATGATCCGGTAACCAGGTGAGTGGTTAGATTGCGTTGATCCAAAGCGGGGTGGTGCAGCACCTCTATCTGCGGTAGATGCCTCACAGATCCTGTTCGATCGCCTTGAGCGTCAGGAAAAGGTCTTGCCAGTGTTTCAAGCGTGGCTCCACCGCCTGCTTTTCACGAGCGAGGTGGGTCCTCACTGCGGAGAGCGACGAGGCATAATCCTGGAAAACGATGCGCAAGGCTTCCTCGTAATCCGAGCGCAGGGTGCTGGCGAATCCGCCACAAGTGTCCAGCAGGCGTTTCTGGAACTCCGCAGTGATCGACTTGCGGGTGAGGATGGCGGTCAGCGCGCCGCCTGCCAGGAATAGCGCGGCGATGCCGCAGAGAATCGACGGCGCCCATGGCACTCCGAGAGCGCCGCAGGTTGCTCCGGCACTGGTGAACAGCAGTGTCATGAAGGTGAAGGATTTCAACGCGATGTTCCGGCGGCGCAGTTCCTTGTCGAGTTGGTTGCGGACTTTAAGGTTACCGATGCCGCGGCGTGCCGCGCTGCCCAGGCGCTGGACGAAGCGCGTCTTCGCCGTGGAGAGTGTTTGATCCAGCGGATCGGAACTCCCAAGATCGACTCCCATCGCGTCTTTCACTCGTTCACAGAGTTCATTCCAATGATCGCGGCAAACTTCCACTACTTCGATGCCGTCCTTTTCCGCGACGGCCTCGACCGTGGATTGAAGACGCCCGATGAAGACGGATTCCATCTCCGGTCCGGTGCGATCGCCGACGAACAGGCGGAAAAGCGATGGGATGACGCCGAGTTTGCCGCGCAGTTTTCTAGCAGCCCACAGCGCTTCGGATTCGAATACCTCCGCCACGTTGGTGAGATGGCGCGGCAGTCGCTGGACGAAACGTTCGCGGATGTCGTCGATCTCCCGCTCGATGGTGTCAAGGAAGCGGCCTTGGGTGTTGAGCGTGTGCATCTGCCGTTCGATCTGGTCTTCGACGGTGCGAAGTCCGGAGGCGGCTTGAGCGCGCCAGCCTTGGAGTGCCGCATTGCGCTCAGGGGATTCACAGACTTTGTGCGAAATGAATTTTTCCAGTTCCGGATAGCCACTGGCCTTCATCAGCTTTTCGGCGAACGGATTCGAACGCTTTGCTTCAAACGCCAATTTAGCAGATACCGCGAAGACCGGTGGTGTTAGACCGATGCGCTTCATCGACAAGTCCCGCATGTGGCCCTTGATGACGCTGAGGTCCACGGCCTCCCGTTGGTCCGCCTGTTGAATGATGAAAATTACCCTTTGGAGACATTCTGGAGTAAGTTCGGAAATGAAATTCCATGTGGCGGCTCCCCATGGATTAGTCACCGGGAACACGAACAGGATTAGATCAGCGGACGGAAGAAATTTCGCGGTGATTTCCTGATGGCCCTGGACGATTGAGTTGGTGCCCGGGGTATCGATCAAATTGAAATCACGCAGGAATCCGATAGGCCGATGACGCTCTTCCAGCATCGGGGTAATCTCGACATCCCGCGCTTGGGTACCGAACTGATACCAGAGCACCCTGTCGGTTTCCGGTAGGATGTTGGTGCGGCAAAGATCACGGCCGAACAGGGCATTGATCAGCGATGACTTTCCCGCATTCACCTCGCCGCTGACCACGAACAGAAAGGGCGGTCCTAGGCCTTTGTCAATTTCATCGATCGGCAACCGGTCTCCCAGTTCGGTGGATGTCTCGGCAGCGAGGCTCACAATGCCGCGCATCACCTCAGACAGCCGTTCACGCGTCGCGAAATAGCGCTCGCCGAACATGGTGTGACTCACGGTTGTTAGTGGAAAAGGAACGTCAGGAATTCGCGGGAGCCACCGTCGCCTGGGCGGCGGTCGGGGCTTCGGATTTCATGGCGAGGAGCTGCGAAACAGTGACAAACTTATAGCCGCGGTTGAGCAGGGCATCCAGCGTTGATGGCATGGCGTCCACGGTTTGCGAATGCAGGTCGTGAGCGAGGACGATGCCGCCGGGAGAAGCGCCGGAGACGATCCGTGAGCTGATCACGCTTGCTCCGGGACGCTTCCAGTCGAAGGGATCCACGGACCAGAGGATAATCGGATAGCCGAATTCGGCGTGCACCAGATCTCGCTGGCGCTGGAGCAATCCACCATACGGCGGCCGCATCGTGCGCGGTTGCACCCCGGCGGCGCGGCCAATCGCGTCATGGCAGCGGCGGAGGTCCGAACTGATCTCTGCATCGCTGAGTTTGCTCAACAGGCGGTGGGTGTGGGAGTGGTTGCCGATTTCATGACCTTCAGCCACCGTGCGGCGGACGATCTGTGGATAGAGATCCACGCTGCGCCCAATGACATAGAAAGTCGCTTTGATATTGCGGGCGCGGAGCATGTCCAGCAGCCGCGGCGTGTTCTGCGGATG
>JBBQDJ010000217.1:0-6747 GCA_038319595.1 Verrucomicrobiales bacterium | reverse complement strand
AATAGACCAGCGGGTCCGGCTCGCCATCGACCTTGATCATTCCCAGCGCGCCCTTGTTGAAGGCGCGGGTCAGCGAATGGTCCACGAGGATCACACTTCCCGGGACATTCACCTTGAACTCGAGGAGTGCCGATCCACCTGCGGGAACCATGGTTGTCTGGACGTTTGTATTGATGAGTCCGAGACCGCCCTCGACATAGACCTTATCGAAAATTTCGCCGATGGCGTGAAATGACGAGGTCATGTTAGGCCCACCATTGCCGAAAAACAAGCGAACCGTTTCCCCCTTCTTCGCGTGGAGCGCATTGTCCCCCAACAGTGCTCCAACGCTGCCGTTGAAGACCACATAGTCGGGCCTCTCGTCGATAGCCTTTTCCATCGAGAACGGTTGTAGACCCTGCTCGCCATATCTTCCCTTGGTATACAAGTCTCCCTGCATCACATAGAACTCGTGATCCACTTTAGGCAGACCGCCCTTGGGCTCGACATAGATCATGCCGTACATGCCGTTAGCCACGTGCATCCCGACCGGAGCCACCGCGCAGTGATAGACGTAGAGTCCGGGATTGAGCACTCGGAACGAGAAGGTCGTGCTGTGGCCGGGAGCCGTGAACGAAGCGGCAGCGCCGCCGCCGGGACCGTTCACCGCGTGCAGGTCGATGTTGTGCGGCATCTTGTTGCCAGGGCGGTTCATCAACTCGAACTCGATCACGTCCCCCTCCCTCACGCGGATGAATTTGCCAGGCACCGTGCCGCCGAAGGTCCAGAACGTGTAGTCCACGCCATCAGTCATCTTCATGACCTTTTCGACCACCTCCAGCTTTACGATGACTTTTGTCGAATGGTCCCGCTTGATCGCAGGCGGCACATTCGGCGGACTGGTCAACTCGGCGATCTCCTCCCCTTTCACGTCAGCAGGCATCTTGATATCCCCTTTGAATTCTTGTGGCTCTTCCGCGTTGAGGCCGCCCGAAGCGACGAGCGCCATGCTTCCCATCAATCCTGCAATTCTTGTGATCCGTTTCATAAATTCAGTCGCATTTGGACTGATGAATGAATGAACCAAGCGCGCGGCTTATTCAAGAATTTCTTTTCGTTATTATGGATTCTGATGGAAAAACAAACGTCCGGCCCGCCGCCGGAGAAAGCCTCCACCCGGAAGATTGAGCGCGGGCGGATTTCCCGGATCGCAGAGATTGAGCGCTCTGGAAATCAGCTCGCGACTGATCTCCCAGACGCCAGCCTCTTTCAAAAACCGAACGATACCCGCCCTCTGCAAGACCGACGGGAGTTCCCTGAGCGCGCCGAGGTGCAGGCGTCCCTGAGGATCGAGCACGCTTGCCTTGTCCAGCGCCCAACTCACCAACGCCTCGGTTTCCGCAAAATCTTCAGCTCCCTTGGCGAATGCCAAAGCCGCATCCCTACCGGAAATCTCCGCTAGAAGCGGCAACGCCTCGTTCCGCAGGCGATTTCTAACCGCCACTGGCTCAGCGTTGCTCGCATCTTCCCTCCAGCGCAATCTCCGTGACACTAGCCAATTCACCAACTCCACCCGTCGCAAAATTAACAAAGGCCGATGGATATCCAGCACCGTTCCCGACTCCGTGGTCAACATTTGTTCCCCGCGCATCCCTTTGAGTCCATGGGAACCGCGGAGCAGGTTCCACAATACTGTCTCCGCCTGATCATCCACGTGATGGGCCAGCACGATCCGATTGCATCTCAATTTTCGGGAACACTCGGCGAAAAATTCATGCCTCGCATGCCGCGCCGTTGTCTCCATCGACTCCCCGCGACCGACCATCAACCGGCTCACCTCCGCGCGACCGATCTCGCATTCCAACCCGAGCTTGGTCGCCAACCGCTTCACAAACCTCGCATCTTCTGCGGATTCCCGCCCGCGCAGGCCGTGATCGAGGTGACAGACGACGAGATTTCGAAACCCCGCCATGACCAGCAGATGGAGCAGGGCCACCGAGTCCGCGCCGCCCGAGACGCCGACCAGCCAGCGTTTGCGGCGCGAGGCGGTGGAGAACCAGGGGATTTGCTCGATAGCGATCACTCTGGGAATCGTGAACCGTGCCCAGCAGCCTCGCAATCCTGATCATCAAATCCCCCATTCCGTGCTTGGCACCGCAGGGGAATCCCTCAAAACTTCATTCATGCAAACCGCTTCATTTCTCAAAGACCTCTTCGATCTGTCAGGAAAAACCGCTGTGATCATCGGGGGAACCGGCGAGCTTTGCGGAACCATCGGGGTCGGGCTGGCCCGCGCCGGTGCCGAAGTGGTGCTCGGCGGTCGGATCCCGGAAAAAGCCGAGAAGCGGCTGGCGGAAATCGAATCTTACGGCGGCAAAGGCTATTTCGTTCCGGTCGATGTGACGTCGCGTGAATCCCTGCACCACCTTCTGGACACCGTCCTCGAACGCTCCGGCCAAGTGGACATCCTGATCAATGGCGCGGGAACCAACTCGCCCACGCCGTTTTTGGAAATCCCAGAGGAGGAATATCAGAAAATCATCGATACGAACCTGTCCGCTGTTTTCCGCGCCTGCCAGGTGTTCGGCCAGTATTTCGTCGATGAGGCCCGGCCGGCTTCGATCATCAATCTCGGCTCAATTTCCGGACTGAATCCCCTTTCCCGCGTCTTCACCTATTCCGCCTCGAAGGCGGCGGTGCACAACCTGACCCGCAACCTCGCCCGCGAATGGGCCGACAAGGACATCCGCGTCAACACGCTGGTTCCTGGCTTTTTTCCGGCCGAGCAAAACCGCAAGGTGCTCGATGAATCCCGTGTCCTCGACATCCTCCGCCAGACCCCGGCATCGCGTTTCGGAAATGCGGAAGAACTTATCGGCGCGACCTTACTGCTCGCTTCATCCAAGGCCGGCTCGTTCATCACCGGCATGGAAATGATAGTCGACGGCGGCTTCCAAGCGATGTCGATTTGACCCCCTGGAACCCGCCATTTCCTAGAGCTTGCACCCGCTCGAATGCTGGTGTATCGCCTCCCGCGCGACGGGTGATCCCGTCCTACCCCATCTCTTATGATCAAGTGGATTCTCCAAAAAATCGTCGGCAGCAAGAACCAGCGCGAAGTGCGCCGCATCCGCCCGACGGTGGCCCGCATCAATGAAATCGAGGAAGCCCTGCAACGCGAACCCGTTGAGAAGCTCCTCGAATTCACGGCGAACTGGCAGGGCCATTTGGCGCGCTATCATGCGCTGGATGCCCCGGCGAGACCGCTGATCCAGCGGATGGAAGACGCGGAGCTGCGCGCGACTGCCGAAGCGCTTGAAGCCCGACTCTCCCCGCTGCGTCCGGAATTTTCGTCACTGCCTTCTTCCATCCTGGCCACGTTTGAGTCGATCGAAGCGGCGAAGGCGGCGTTCCATGAAATCGAAGGCGACTTTGGAAAATCGCGCGCCCGCTATCTTGAGCAGATTCTTCCCGAGGCCTATGCGGTCGTGAAAAACGCCGCCCGCCGCTTGTGCGGCCAAGAAATCCTCGTCAACGACCGTCCGCTGATGTGGGAGATGATCCATTTCGACGTCCAGCTCATCGGCGGTGTCGCACTGCATCGCGGCATGATCGCGGAAATGCAAACCGGCGAGGGCAAGACCCTCGTCGCCACCCTGCCCGTCTATCTGAACGCTCTAACCGGTCTCGGCGTGCACGTCGTCACCGTCAACGACTACCTCGCAAAACGGGACGCCGAGTGGATGGGAACCTTGTTCCGCTTTCTCGGCCTAACAGTCGGCACCATCCAGAACCAGATGCCGCCTTGGGAACGCCGCGCGGAGTATGCCTGCGACATCACCTACGGCACGAATGCCGAGTTCGGGTTCGACTACCTGCGCGACAATGGCATGGCCTCCACCAAGGACGAGCAGGTGCAACGTCGCCACTACCTTGCCATCATCGACGAAGTGGACTCCATCCTCATCGACGAAGCACGGACACCATTGATCATTTCCGGCCCGTCCACCCAGTCGTCCCATCAGTTCGACAAATACAAGCCGCTCGTCGAGCAGCTTGTGAAGAAGCAGACCGAGCTCTGCAACAATCTCGCCACCGAAGGCAAGCAGCTGCTCGATGCCGGAGATCCGACCAGTGCCGGCCGTGCGCTTTTCAAACTGAAACTCGGCCAACCGCGCAACCGCCAGCTCATGCGTTTCATGGAAGATCCTGAAATGCGCAAGCTGTTGGAGAAAGCCGAGCTTTCCTTTCACCAGGACGCACAGAAAAAGGAACTCTTCTCACTCAAGGAAGAACTCTATTTCGTCATCGACGAAAAAGGCCACGACTCTGACCTGATGGAGATGGGCCGCGAGTATCTATCACCCGGCGATCCGGAATCCTTCACGCTTCCCGACCTTGGCACGCTCTATGCCGACATCGATACCGACCGCAGTCTGAACGACGAACAGCGGCTCGAGGCCAAGGACACGCTCCAAGTCCGCATGGATTCCCAAGCGGAAAAGATTCATAACATCTCCCAACTCCTCAAGGCTTACTGCGTTTTCGAAAAGGATGTCCAATATGTGGTCAAGGACGACAAGGTCATCATCGTCGATGAAAATACCGGCCGTGAGATGCCGGGTCGGCGTTGGTCAGACGGACTCCATCAGGCGGTCGAAGCCAAGGAAGGCGTTTCCATCGAGAAGGAAACCCAGACTTTTGCCACCATTACGATCCAGAACTATTTCCGCCTCTACGAAAAGCTCGCGGGCATGACCGGCACCGCCGAAACGGAGGCCGCCGAGTTCCACGACATCTATCGCTTGGACGTGCTGCCCATCCCAACGAACACATCTAACATCCGTATCGACGAGAACGATCAGGTTTTCAAGACTCGCCGCGAGAAGTTCAATGCGGTGATTGCGAAAATCGAAGAAGCGCACGCCAAGGGCCAACCGGTTCTTGTCGGCACCGCGTCCGTCGAGTCTTCGGAAACCCTCGCCCGGATGCTCAAGCGGGCGAAGATCCCGCACTCGGTTCTCAATGCGAAATTCCACGCGCAGGAGGCGGAGATCGTTTCCGGCGCAGGGCAGTTAGGAGCTGTCACGGTTTCGACGAACATGGCCGGACGCGGCACCGACATCAAACTCGCTCCGGGGGTTCCCGAGGCCGGCGGCCTTTTCGTCATCGGCACCGAGCGCCACCAATCGCGCCGGATCGACCGCCAGCTTCGCGGCCGTTGCTCGCGCCAAGGTGACCCGGGCCGCTCACAATTCTTTATCTCCTTCGAAGATGACCTGATGCGGAATTTCGCCGCCGCCGATCGCATGACCCAGATGATGGAGCGTTTCGGCATGAAGGAGGGTGAGGCCCTTGAGCATTCTTGGCTCAACCGCTCGGTGGAAACCGCGCAGAAGCGCGTGGAACAACGCGACTACACCGGCCGCAAACGCGTGCTCGATTTCGACGACGTCATGAACATGCAGCGCGAGGTCGTTTACGGCTATCGCAACGAAGTTCTCACCACCGAGGTCCCGCGCGACCTCGTCAACGAGATCATCGACGAAACCATTCCCGCCAAGGTCCACGAATATCTCTCCGACCGCGATGACAAGGAACCGGACTACAACGAGCTCTTGCATTGGGTAAACGCCACTCTGCCGGTGAGCGTGACTCCCGACGATTTCCTCAACAGCCAAAACGAAGAGGCCATCTCCGCGATGCTCGTGGACAAGGTCAAGCAAGCCTACGGCGTCCGCGTCGGTGATTTACCGATGGAGGTGCTCGACCAAGAAGAACGCCGGATGGTGCTCGTCGCCATCGACAAGCAGTGGCAGGCGCATCTTTATAACATGGACGCGCTTCGTGAAGGTGTCGGTCTCCGTGCCCAAGGCCAGAAGGATCCGCTCATCGAGTATAAAAACGAGGCCTACAATTTGTTTGTTACTTTGATGGACTCCATCAAACAGGAAGCGCTGCAAAATCTCTTCCGCTCTGCCGCGAACCTTGAGGCGTTTCTCCAACAGCTTCACAGCGCGCCCCAGCAGCTTCATGGTGGCGAGGCTGCGCTTACCCAAGACAACGTCGGCATCTCCGGCAGCTCCGCAAATATCGATCCATCTTCGCTGCCCTCACCCGCAGGCACGACCCTCAAGCTCAACCTCCCGAAGCGGAAACCGAGTTTCTCCATCGAGAGCACAGGACGCAACGCGTTGTGCCCTTGCGGCTCGGGCAAGAAATTCAAGCAGTGCTGCGGGAAGGAGGAGTGAGGCATCAGGAGTGTCGGTCTCCGGCCGACACGGGTGACGGAACGTTACCCCTCCTTGACGCTTGAAATCCCGGCCTGACAGACTACTCTCATGGCTAATGAAAGCGAATCAATCGACGCCAGCTCCCATCCGCCCGCTGATCAGCGCGGTACGGATGGAACGGATCTTGTCTTCGCGGCGCTCGATTTCCTCAGAGGAAGCGTATCGCCAGATGTCGGAGCATTTGGGCCGCCCACTCTCGCCCGGCAGAAGGAAGATCTCCGTCAATGGGCAAGCAGTATGGGTTTCCTGCTGATTTCCTCAGATCTTCCCAAGAAAGTTGTTCGCGGTGGTCAAGAGCACGAACTTTTCCACGACGATCTAACCGATCGATATTTCAAAGTCACTCGCAACGGCGTCTTCGGACTCAGCCCCGGCATCGAGCTGGCGCTTGTTTCCTCCGCCCAAGACGCCCGCCGCTTCCACCTTTGGGAAGCCTCCCCGCTGGAATATCTGGAGCGGCTACACCTCCAGAACC
>JBBQDJ010000216.1:0-6763 GCA_038319595.1 Verrucomicrobiales bacterium | reverse complement strand
TTCGACGAAGCCGGCGATCTCTGCGGGGGTTTCGCCCTTGAGCGCGAGGGCTTCAAGCAGGCGTTCTTTTTTCGCATCCGGTGCGGCGGGATCCAGCAGCAGGGAAGCCGCCACCTCGATCTCACGGGAGGTCAGTTCCTGCTTCTGTTCGAGATGGTGAATCAAGGCGTCCATGGCCGGAGCTTAGACCGAAGGGCAGAGCAGGGCCAGAACGAACGATGGGAAATCCGGCACACGGATCGGGTCGGGAAATGAGATGAGCGGAATCTATTCGTCCAATTCCAAGGCAGCCAGTGGCACGTTGAGCCAATGCGCGGCGTCTTCGACTTTTCGAAATACCCGGACATCCAACGGCGAGTCTTTCATGAGCACGGCGAAGATTTCTGCAACTTCGAAGGCCGGAGATTCCGGGGCAAAGAAGGCCGCCTTGACCGGGGGGAGTCCATCAAACGAGGTCAACCGCTCTGCTGCCAGTTTCGCGATTTCGTTGAAACTCAAATGGATGGACGTGAGCTTGGACATGTCTGCATAGCGGTTAAAATCCTGCCCTTTGACCCGCTCTTCGAAGCCAATGTAGTGCACCATGACAATCATCATCGCGAAATCCAGCACCCCTTGCGGGTGCCAGGATTCAAGCTTCATTTCGGCGTTGAACCGAGTTCTGGTGGATGGATCGACCATTGAAAAAATAATATCCTGTGGGGTAGCGTTGCGGACCTTCGGACGCAAGCAGTTTGATGGAGCGGTTGCGACAGAGAAGGCCCGTCGTCAGGACACCGGTTTGGATGTTCTGCGCGGGAACTCTTATTTCAACAGTGCCCAGATCGGCTGCGGGACGAATCCAAGGACGAGCACCGCGATGGTTAGAACGGCAATGACGACTTTGCTGATGCAGGGCAGGATGATGGCTTTGTCGCTGGAAGGAGCGGACCACCACATGGCGCGGATGACGTTGAAATAGTAGTAGAAACCGGCGGCTGCCGCGATGAAACCGATCCCGATGCCCCACCAGAGTCCTTTGTCAACCGCCAGCGAGAAGACAAGGAATTTGCCGATGAAGCCCGCCGTGAGCGGCACACCGGCAAGAGCGGCGAGGAAGACTGTGAGTGAGAGCGCGAGCTTGGGATTGGTTTTTCCGAGTCCGTTGAAATCGCTGATGTTCTCGCCATCGCGCTGGATGCGGATCTGGGCGAGGATGAAGAAGACGCCGAGTGTCATCAACAAATAGGTGGCGAGGTAGAAGGAGACGACCTTGGCGGAACCTTCGGAGGTAGCGGTTTCCGGCGACCACGCGGCGAGCGCGAGGATCAGGAATCCGGCGTGGGCGATGGAGGAGTAGGCGAGAAGACGTTTGAAATTCGTTTGCGGAATCGCAGCAAGATTTCCGAAGAGCAGGGTGGCGCAGGCCATGATTAAGAGAATCGTGATGACCGGGCCGCGGGTGAGTTCGCTGGAAAGGAAGGGTTCCAGGAAGCGGATGGTGAGAATGAATCCTGCGGCTTTCGAACCAACTGATAGAAACGCGGTGGTGGGGGTGGGCGCACCTTGATAGACATCCGGGATCCAGACCTGCATCGGCACGGCACCGATCTTGAAACCAAGGCCGACGAGGACGAGCGCGATGCCGAATAGAAGGGGTGTGGAGTTGGTGATGTGGGTCAGTCGCTCGGGCATTTCCGCGAGGCTCATCGTGCCGGTCGTGCCGTAAACCCAGGCGATGCCGTAAACGAGGAAGCCGGTGCTGAGTGCGCCGAGGATGAGATATTTCACGCCCGCTTCTAACGATCCGACATTGCGGCGCATGTAGGCGACGAGGATGTAAAAGGTGACGGTGACGAGTTCGAGAGCAACGAAGGCACCTGCCAGATCCTTGGCCGAGGCGAGCCACATCATGCCGGCGCAGGCGAAGACTGGGAGGGCGTAGTATTCGCCAGTGCCGTTTTCCGACTCAGGCCCTTCGGTGAAGCGGGCGAGAACTTTCCGGTAATCGACGGCTAACAGGAGAACGAGGATGGTGGTGACGAGGGCGAAGGCTTTGTAGAATCTCGCGAAGACGTCGAAGTTGTAGAAATTCCAAAGTGGCCACTTCGCCCACTCGGCATCGGGTTTTGCTTCAGGCCCGATGGCGAGTGTCATGAGACCCAGAATGACTGTCAGGCCGATGGCGGCGGAGATGCCGACCCAGGCTTTGCTTTTACATGAGCAAAATGCTTCAGCCATCAGCAGGAGAATGCCGAGGGTGACGGTGAGGGCTTCTAGGTAATAGGCGGGCATGGGAGAAAGAGAATAGGTCTTATAGGTCCTATAGGACTTATTTCAGAAGATTCAGCAGAAGGTTCGGATAGAGGCCGACGGCGAAGAGCGTGATGATCAGTAGCACGGCCGGGATCCGATCAGCGAGGGTGAGGTCCGCGGCGGAGGCGGTGGATTTCACGCTCGGGCCTTGGAAGATGTTCCGATAGGCGCGGAGCATGTAAACGGCGGAGATGACGACACCCCAGATCGAAAAGATGCAGGCGATTTGGACCGGGCCGAGACCTCCGATGCCATTGTAGCTCTTGAAGGCGGCAAGGAAGACGAGGACTTCGCCGGAGAAATTCGCGAGCCCAGGGAGGCCGATGGAGGCCATCGCGGCGATGCCGAAAATGAACGCGAGCTTGGGAGCAGCTTTGGCAAGGCCGCCGAGGTCTTCAAGATCAAGGGTGCCGGTGTTGCGCTCGATGCGGTCGGCCAGGCTGAAGAGCAAGGCGATGGAAACGCCGTGGGCGAACATCAGGATGATGGCGGCGGGACTTGCGATGGGATTCGCGGGAAAGGCGACGAGCGCGGCGATGGCGAGGAAAATGTAGCCCATGTGCATCACGGACGAGTTGCCTAACATGAGGTCGAGGCGCTTTTGTGATATCGTGACCCAGCCGACCCAGAGAATATTTCCGAGGAGCAGGACGAGCAGGGGAGTGAGCCAGAATTTCATGCCGTCGGGAACGAGTGGAATGGCAAGTCGGAGCAAACCGTAGAGTCCGAATTTCTTCAGCACTCCGGCATGCAGCATGGCCACTGGAGCTGGGGCGCTGGCGTAGGCGGGGGCGGCCCATGAATGGAATGGGAACAGCGAAACGAGGGTGCCGAAGCCGACGATGAGCAGGGCTGCAATTCCGTTTTGTGCGGCGGCCGGGATGAGTGCCTTGTTGGCGATCATGGTCGGGATGTGATAGGTGCCAGTGAGGTTGGCGAGCCAGACGAGACCGGCAAGCAAGACGATGGAACCCAGTCCGAGATAGATGGTGATTTTCCAAGCGGCAGCGCGGCGGTCGCCACGACCGAGGATGCCGATCATCAGGAAGGTCGGGATCAGGGCGAGTTCGTGGAAGGCATAAAAGAAGAACAGGTCGGTTGCAGCGAAGGCGCCGATGGCTCCGGCGGAGATGAGGAGCGAGGAGCCGAAGTAAAGTTTCTCGCGGCCTTCCGGGGATTTGCCGGATAGAACTGCGGCGAGGGTGACGATCACGGATAGAAGAACCATCACGGCGCTCATGCCGTCCGTGAAGCCGAAGGCGAGGTTGAGCGCGGGCTTTTCGAGGACCGATGCGGAGAATGACCAGAGTCCGGCGTTCTGCCAGGAAACTGCGGCGTAGAGGCCGAGTGCGAGGTTCAGAACGGAGACGCCGATGGCAGTGAGCCGGGCGGGTGCGCCGAGCAGGATCGCGATGAAGGCGGCGATCGGAAGGATGACGAGGAGGGCGAGCATTTTTGAAATTTGCGAGTTGAGGCGGAAGTCGATTCGCGCGGAATAAATTCCGCGCTCCAATTTTTAGAATGCGGTGAAATAGACGACGAGGATGACGCCGAGACCGAAGGCGAACGCGTAGCCTTGGAGGCTGCCGGACTGGACTTTGCGGAAGATGTTACCGAAGGATTCGGCAGCGCGACTGAGGCCACCCACGATCAGGCCGTTGATGATAAATTCGTCGAAAAACGCGATGATGGCAGCGAAGGCATCTTGGAAATAGCGGACGAGGAAATTGTCGTAGATGCCGTCGATATAGAAACGGTTTTTGAACAGCGGGATAGAAACAGGATCCTTGTCCTTGCCGTTGTAGAGGACGAAACCGGCGAGGAGTCCGAGGATCAGCGAGGCGATGGATGCGCCGAGAACAATCGCGTGGCCTTCGTGGTGTTCGGCAACCGGGCGATAGGCGTTGAGCGCTCCGCTGGTGAAGGCAAAACCGGAAATGATCGCCATGACGGCAAGCAGCACAAGTGGCAACAACATCAGCGGGCCGACTTCATGGGCGTGGTCTGCACCGTGGTCGCGGGGTTTTCCAAGAAACGCGACGACGTAGGCGCGGGTCATGTAGAAGGTTGTTAGGAAAGCGACGAAGACCGCGATTCCGAACAACCATATATTGCCGTGGTAGGCGGCGGAAAGGATTTCCTCCTTCGAGTAGAAACCGGAAGTCACGTAAGGAACCGCCATCAATGCGGCAGTGCCGATGGCGAAGGTGATGCCGGTGATCGGCATTTTCTTGAGCAGGCCGCCCATTTTCCAGATGTCCTGTTCGTGGTGGCAGGCATAAATAACTGCGCCAGAACCGAGGAAGAGCAGGGCTTTGAACCAAGCGTGGGTGAAAAGGTGGAACATGCCGGCCTCACCGGAAACGAGGCCGACCGCCATGACCATGTAGCCGAGTTGTGAGAGAGTGGAGTAGGCGAGGATTTTCTTGATGTCGTCTTGCTGAGTCGCCATCAGCGCGGCTGCTAGAGAAGTCAAACCGCCGACCCAAGCGATGACATGGCTGGAGAAAAGTCCTTCAAGGACATCGTGCGGGAGGTCGAGGGAAAGCTGGACGCGAAAGAGCATGTAAACGCCGGCGGCGACCATGGTAGCGGCGTGGATCAAGGCGGATACGGGAGTGGGGCCTTCCATCGCATCGGGCAGCCAGACGTGCAGCGGAAGCTGAGCGGATTTTCCAACCGCGCCGCAGAAGACGCAGAGCAGGGCTACTGATAGAGTGGCTGCGAAAATTCCCGAATTGGCGGATTGGAAGGACTTCACGCCTTCTGCCATGCCATCGAATGAAAGTGCGCCGGTGATGCCCCACAGCATGAGGATTCCGACCATGAATCCGAAGTCGCCGACACGGTTGCAGAGGAATGCCTTCTTTGCGGCATCGGCAGCAGAGTCTTTCTGATACCAGTGGCCGATAAGCAGGTAAGAACTGACCCCGACCAGCTCCCAGAAGATGAAGGTCATGATGAAATTGTTCGCCAGCACGATGCCCGTCATCGAGAACATGAACAGCGATAGACCCGTGAAATAGCGGGCCTTCGCGTCGTCGTCCTTCATGTAAGCGAGCGAGAAGATATGGACTAACATGCCGATGCCGGTGACCACGATCATCATGCCGGTGGAGAGTTGATCGAGCTTGATGCCGATCTCCAAGAGGGGAATGCCGCCGATGGTCGCCCAAGGAAAGGAGACAACGCCGGTTGTTTTAAGGAGCAACAATGCGATGACGAAAGTGGCGACCGAGGACACTGTGGAAATGATCGGAACGAGTCCGTTCTTACCGAGAACAAGTTGATTGACCGCTGCGATGACAAGCGGCAGGAAAAGGAGGATCCAAGGAAGGGTCATAAGAAGTAGAAAGTGATCAGTGAGCAGTGATCAGAAAAGAAGTTAGCCCTTGAGCGAGGTGAGTTCGTCCGTGTGGATGGTTTGTCTCGCACGGTAGAGGGCGACGATGATCGCTAGGCCGACGGCGACTTCGGCGGCGGCGACGGTGATGACGAAAAAGACCAGCATCTGGCCGTTGTAGTCGGGCAGGCCGCTTGGTGCCGTGTTGAAGCGGGAAAATGCGACCAAGGTCAGGTTGGCCGCGCTGAGCATGAGCTCGAGGCACATGAAGACGATGATGATGTTCCGGCGCATCACCACGCCGGCTAGGCCGATGGCGAACAGGAGTCCGGAGACGAGGAGGTAGTCGTTGAGGGAAGCCATGAAAAAAGTTTGCTAGATTTCAGTGTTCAGTTTTCAGGGAAGAAGTTACTCAACCTGGCGTTTGGAGAGGACGACGACACCGACGGTGGCGACGAGGAGCAGGACGCCGAGGATCTGAAGGGGAAGATTGTAGCCGGTGAAAAGCGTGTGGCCGATGAGATGGACGTCGGGGAGTTTCCCTTCGCCAAGGGTGAGAGCGATCTTGCTTTGAGGTCCAATCTCATTGCTGTTTACGAGCGCTTTCGCAGCCTTCGAGAAAGTCTCATCGTTTAGAACCGGGGCGATTTTGTGAGGTGAGCGGGCGAGGATGCCGATGAGTTGCACCATGAAGGCGGCGACGAGCGCGATGCCGGCGGCGATGGGGAGCAGCGGCTTCGCGGCTTTTTGCTCATCCTTGAGATCGAGCAACATGATGATGAAGAGGAACAACACCATCACCGCGCCGGTATAGACGAGAATTTGGATCACCCCGACGAAGAAGGCACTCAGGCCGATGAAGAGGCCAGCAAGGCCGACGAAGCAGGTCACCACCGACAGCGCGCTGGAAACCGGATTGCGGAATGCGATGACTGCAACGCCGCCGATGAGCATGACGGTGGAGAAGAGCCAGAATACGGCTGAGGGCAGCCAAGGAAGGGCGGAGGGCATAGAGAAATTAGTAAATTTGAATCAGAGGGGTGATCCGGCGAGTTGGCGGAGCTTTTCAGTGTTAAATACCCGCCCGCCTCGGAGCAGTAAGCGCGTCACGCAACTACGAATTTG
>JBBQDJ010000215.1:0-6821 GCA_038319595.1 Verrucomicrobiales bacterium | reverse complement strand
AGTGTCTAAGACGACCATGGGACTCAGTCTTTGTTCGCCTGCTCCCGCCATTCGCGACCGAGCTTTTCCGCGCTGCGGGAGAGTTCATCATCGGGAATTGCGCCTACCGTTTGTCGCCATGCCTTGGCACGCGGCTTGAGGCCGAGGACTTCATGCTTCAACTCGTCGAACTCGCGCTCGATGCGGGTCAGGCGTTCTTCCACGGTGACCGTGCTCATAGTGGGAAACTAGCGTTAGTCCGGCGTTTTGCCAAGGATAGATGTTGCGGAGTCGGCATCGTCACGGGCGCATCGTGAAGCGATTACGCATCCCGGTTGCGTTGGATTGCTTGCGCGGTTTCCTCGCTGTGGGTTGCCACATAGTCCCTAGCGGCTGCATTTCAGAAATTGAACCACAGATGGACAGGATAAACACAGATGGAAAAGGGATTGATGCGAGGTTTTCTCGTGTTCCACGCACAATCATCCTGATTTCAACCCTATCTTCATCATTCTCTTCATCTCATCTGCGTTGATCCTGTTCATCTGCGGTTGAGAAAATCCAAATGTACGGAGAGGCCTGCTAGATTGAGGGTGGGCAACCGCAGTGGGATTCACTCCAGCGCTTTACGATAGGCGACCCGCAGGGACTCGGCTTCGACGGCTTTGCCATGGGTGAGGGGAGCGGATTGTTCGATGGCTTCCCGGGTCGCGATTAGTTCGCTTTCCGCCTGCTGGAGGTCACTGAGTTCGCGGTCGATGGAGATATCGACGGCGGCTAGGGTGGCCCTGATTTCCTCGGCCATTTCAGGCGATAGAGTCTGCTGCCGGCGGAGGGCTGCTAGCTGGTTACGGTCCGAGCGTTTGGCATTCAAGGCAGCGGTGTGTTGTGAGATTCGGGTGGCAGCGGTCGTGAAGGTTAGATGGGATTCCTCGAGGGTAATGACGGATTCTGCCGCCTCGCGACGGGTGGCGATGGCCTTGGCATTGATGCCAGCGGCGGTCCAATGCTTGATCGAGGCGAGGATCGCGGCGAGCGATGATTGGCTGGAAGACAGCCCGGTGGAAGATTCTGCCACGGCCTTTTCCGCAGTCTCAAGGGTGGCCTTCGCTGTGGTGAGCGCTTGGTCGATGGCCTGGAGCCGGGCTGTGGCTTCGGCGGCGGTTTTTACCGCGGCTTCGTTTTTGCTGGGTTCTGCTTCCGCTTTGGCGACTTTCTGGAGTTCGGTGAGCCCGTTGCGGACGGCGTCACGGGCCAGGGTTCGGGTCGCGAGTTGTTTTTCGGCGTCGGCCGCTACCAGTTGTTGGATGCTTCGTTTTTTGCCAAGCTCATCCAGCCTTACCCCAATCGATGGGGGATTTGAGGGAATCTCGCCAACTGCCTTTGCGTCCTCGGTTAGAAAAACGCGGACAGTCCCCTGGGCGTCGGCGACAAAGACTCGTTTTCCCGATTCATCGAGGGCGACGGCGGTGGGGAGGGCAGGAAGATCCTGAGCCAGATCACGGATGGGGGTGAAATCCGGTTTCCAAAGCTTCACCTTCCGATCGCGGCCGGCGGTGACGAAGGAGCCGTCGCGTGCGAAGGCGAAGGCGGTGACGCCTCCCGGATGGGCATCGATTTTTTTGACTTCGCTGCCGCCGTTCATTTCCCAGAACCGGACGGTGCCGTCCTCGGAGGAGGTGGCGAGGAGGTTGGAATCGCTGCGGAAAACGGCGGCGGTGATGCCTGCCTGATGGCCGCGCAGGGTGTGGAATTCGTTTCCGGATTCACTTTCCCAGACCCAGACTCCGCCGTTGCGATCGCCACTGGCGAAGAGGACGCCGTCGTTTGAGAGGTCGAGGGCGGTGATCCAATCGGTGTGTTTTTTGATAGATTTCACCAATTCTCCGGTCTCGGTATTCCAAATTTTCAGCAGCCGCGACGGTCCACCGGTGGCGATGAGGTCAAATCCGGGGCGAATATCGGCGGCAAGGATGCTGTCGAACTCCTTGGCGACAACGAGTTGTCTGGCTCCCGTGATGACGTCGAAAGTCACGGTGACTCCGGATTTCCCTGGCACTCCGCCGCCGACGATTAGGTAGCGGGCGTCCGGTGTGAAGGCGAGCGAGACCGGATCCCCATCGGGAAAAGGCAGAATGCCGACCAGTTCCAGTGAATCAGTATCATGCAGGAGGACCTGGCGTTGGCCGGTGATGGCAATCAGCGGAGCCCACGGCGAGGTGGCGATCGCGTGAACCGCCGAGGCTCGTGAGGTCACGACCGGGGGTGCTAACAGCACGTCAACCGGCATGGGCGGCGGTCCGTCTGGTTTCGCTGCGGGATCCGAGCGGAGAGATGATTCAAACTTTGGCTTCGAGGGCTTGCGGGCGGAGGACGATTTGTTTTCTAGCAGGCCGCCTTGGATCCATCGTTTCAGGATGTCGATTTTGTCGCTTGTTAGTTTCTCTCCCTCGGGGGGCATGGGTTTTTCGGCACCCGGCAGGAGAGCGGCGATCATTCTGGATCCGGTATCACCGGGCTCGACCACTTTTCCACCGGAGCCGCCTTTGAGGGTCCCTGCAAAGGTCGAAAGATCGAGCCCGCCTTTGTTTTTGTCAGGGTTGTGGCAGTTGAGGCAGGTCTGTTGGAAAATGGGAAACGCCTGATCGTCGTAAGTCGTCTTCTCCTCGGCCTGCGACAGGGAGGAGAGGGTCACGAGGATCGTGAGGCGGCGGATCATACGGAATAGTTCCGCAGACTTACGCGCCTTCGATGAGGAAAACATCAACAATCCGCTCGAATACGGTGCCGCCGTTTATCGCCGGATCGCGGAATAGGAATCCGATTCGGCAGCGGGCACCACCAAGGCCAAGATCATGCACACCACCGCCACGCACAACGTGAAGCCGTTCGATAGATCCCGGCTCAGGGTCTGGGCGAAGTAGAAATAGGCCTCCTGCTGGGGTGAATCGAAAATCAGGGCGGGAACCGTCGTCGAGAAGAAGAGGGCGATGGCCGGGATGCAGAGAAGCATGATGTAGGACGAACTCCGGGCGCTCAGTTGAGAACTGAGGAGCTTGCGGGGGCCGGTGAACAGGTCCAAGAGGGCAAGGCGCTTGAGACCGGTGAAGCTGAAAGCACCGGATTTATCGGTGTTTTTGAAATTTCTCGAGGTGGCTGGCTTAAGTTTGAGGAACATGGGACTGTCAAACTTCTTATACGCTAACACGTAGGATGCAAATACTTTTTAAGATTCCTTAAATTAAATTTTTCCAGATTAATTTATTTTACGAATTTCATGCTGGAGAGCCTCAGGAAATCTATTTTTATTGTCAATTTTCTAAGATCTCCCGGTTCGATGCGGGGGGCCTAGGTGATGATGGGGAGATTCCGCCCATAAGCGAGACCTGACTGCCACATTCCCGATCATTTCATCGGCAACGTGGAAGTAAACGGGGCTACTCGCCCGGTGCTTTGGCGAATGGCTGGGCTTGATCGCGCTGGCGGACTTCCTCCGGCATCCAGGTCCATGGATTCACATTTTTCTGCGTGAACACGGCGATTCCGATGACGCCGACGTTGCGGGTGTCGCCATGGCGGAGATTCGCGTAGGAGTTCGCGACGCTGGAAAACTTGAATGCGGCGACGGTGTCATTGCTGGTGCGGAACCCATCGATTTCGAGAGTGGCGCCGGGAGCGACGAGATAGCCGCGCTTGGAAAATGAGGCGCTTTTACCGTCGAACACATCCAGGCCATCGACACTGGCGACGATTTCCAGCGTGCTCTTCGAACGGTTGCGAACGGCGATGGAGTAGGTGGAATTGGATTCCCCGGCGACTAGGCGGCGGCCAAGGGAGGGATAAGTGAGCAGAAGGCCGTTTCTACCTTCCTTGTAAGCATCGAGAAACCCGGAACGACCTTTCACGCCCCACTCCACTAGGCCCCCGGCTGCGGTCTGCATTCCTTCCACCCGGGTCACGCTGCCGGTCATCGCTTCGATGCCTTTTTTGTCGTTGTAGTAAATCACATCGGTTCCGGCGGGCTTCGACGAGGCGCGGACGAAAGACTGGCCGGTGATGGAAGAGGCTTTCTGATGGCCCCATCCGGTGGCGAGGCCGGGTCGTTCGGCGGGACTGCTGAGGATGGCATCGATGTTGTTCCGGTCGACCGCGCTATCGCCCGAACGAAGGCCGTTAGAGGGAGTCGAGTTCTGCGTCGCGCAGGAGAAAAGACCGGTAATAGCCAGGAGCCCGGCGAGGAGGTAGAGGAGGTCGCGTTTCATAGTGCTGGAAAAACAGCATTTGCTGGGAGGGGTGTCAATTGATTAAATGCATAAAAAACCGCATTTGTGTTGCGGTTTTTCCAGCATTCGGCAACCTGCCTGCATGAAGCGCTTGGAAGACGGCCAAATTTCGCGACGGGAGCGACAGGTGATGGAGATCCTGTTCCGCCTCGGCAAGGCAACGGCGGAGGAGGTGATGAATGAATTGCCGGATCCTCCCGGCTATTCCGCAGTGCGAGCCCTGCTTGTGACCTTGGAAGGGAAGGGGTTGGTGAAGCACGGCAAGGACTCGCGGCGCTATGTCTATCAGCCGACCGTGCCGGAGAAAAAAGCCAAGCGCTCGGCCCTGAAACAGCTCATCGCGACGTTCTTTGAAGGTAGCCCTGAAAAGCTGGTCGCTTCGTTGTTGGACCCGCAGGATCAAAAACTCAGCAGCGAGGAGATCGAGCGCATCCGCAAGCTAATCGATGAAAAATAATCCTGAGAATTCCCAGTATCCCTATCCGTTAAAATCCCGATGACCGCGATTCTGTTATTTTCCGCGATTGCCGCGCTGCTGGTGTTTCTGGCAGGCCGTGGCGATCAGGCCCGCGATCCCCGGCTCACGGTGCTCACTTTGGTCCTGCTGGTGGTTTTTCCCTTGTCGGTGTTTCTGCCGAAAGCGGCGGTGGTGCCGATTTCTGTCACCAGCGGGGCGACTTCCGGATTTCCCTGGCTCCAGGTGATTTTCGGGCTGTGGATGGTGGGTTTCCTGATTGCGTCAGTCCGCTTGGGAATCGCCGCGCGGGGGATTGCCCTGTGGCGCCGTCGATCCGTCTTGGATTCGGAAATGGCTGGGGTGGAAATCCGCCGCTTGGAGGGATTAAAAAGTCCGGTGGCGGCGGGCGTGATCCGGCCGGTGATTTTCGTGCCGCAAGATTGGAACGAATGGTCGGGCGAAACCCGCAGGATCGTGCTGGAGCATGAACTGGCCCACCATCGCCGGCGGGATCCACTGTGGCGCTGGATTGCGGAAATCGCCTGTGCGGTGCACGGCGGCAATCCGCTGGTGCTCTGGATTTCCCGCCGGCTGACGATGCAGTGCGAGTATGCCTGCGACGCGATGGTTCTCAAAAACGGCACCCGCGCTGGCGACTATGCCCGCTTGCTGTGTGAGTTCGCCGAAGATCGCGCCCCGTCTGGGCCGGTTTTGGCCATGGCGGTGGCGTCCTCGCTCGAATCTCGGGTCAGGCGGCTGATGAAACCGAAGGGCAATCGCGGAAATGCGCCACTTTTCGTCCTCGTCACGCTGACCATGGCCTTTGCAGGTGTGCTGGCCATGCTCGGGCCGTCACCACGCGAGGCTGCGCCGGTTCCCGCAGAAGAGGTGGAACTCCGCTGGTCCGCCAATCCCTTTCCGGGCGGGGAATGATGCCAGTGTCGTGTAAAATTCAAATTGTTGGATAGGCTAAGGAGGGTGGACACTTCTGTCCGCCTGGCCAGTGCGATGAGCAAGAACCCGCGCGAAGCACTTCTCTTGCGCGATCCATTGGCAGCACGACAAGAGTGTCGCGCCTCCTTATGCGCCAATTTGAATTTTACGCGACACTAGCCTCCAAGAAGTTTGCCCTCCGCATTCAGGCGAATCTTGTCTAGGATGTGGGCGAAAACGACGAGGCCGCCGGTGAGGTGGCGCGGACTGCGGATGGGAAAGCTCGTGATGGAATCGGGTGGAATGGTTAAGTTTGCCGAAGGTCGGCCAAGCAGCCAAGGAGTCCGGGCTTCCGCTTGCAACCCCTATTCTCTGGGAGTGCTTGGAGGAAATCGCTGACGATTGAATCGTTCGTTTGACATCGCTGTTTGATCCGCTTGAGTCGCGACTCTCTATGCGCGACATGACCATTCCCGAATCCGGATCGAAGCGAAAACTACTGGATGCCGCGGAACTGTTATTTTCGGAAAAAGGATTCGAAGCCGTTTCTGTCAGGGACATTACGCAGTTAGCCAATACCAATGTGGCGGCGGTCAATTACCACTTCGGCAGCCGGGATGCGTTGCTAACCCTTGTGATGATGCGCTACATGGATCCGGTCACTGAAGAACGGCTTGCGAGGCTTGAGGCCTTGGAGAAGAAGTCGTCTGGCAAAGTGGTTCCGTTGGAGGAAATCATCGATGCTCTCGTGCGTCCCTTGGTCGGACAGGTCCGCAAATCTGAATTGTCGGAGCGTTTGTTCTATAAACTCACAGGGCGGATTTTTGCCGAGCAGGGAAATGGTCTGCCACCGCAAATTGAAGAGCAATTTCGCCAGGTGGCGGAGCGTTTCACACGCTCGTTTGCCAAGGCCTTGCCCAGTGTCCCGGCAGAAGAACTGGCATGGCGCATTCATTTCGTCATTGGCGGGATGATTCACATGCTGACCCATCAGGAAATTTTGCAACGCCTCAGCGGTGGTGAGTCCGGTGCCCCGACGATGGAGGCGACCTTGAGTCGTTTCATCCGCTTCGCCGCGGCAGGCCTCCGCGAAGGCGTGGTCCACGACGATCCGGTCAAAAAAGGTCCGCAAGCGACGTTCGATTTCTGACAGTCACCTGTCCTCCGAC
>JBBQDJ010000214.1:0-6841 GCA_038319595.1 Verrucomicrobiales bacterium | reverse complement strand
GGCCCGCAGGTGCGATCACCCGCGAGGCAAATAAATGGACACTCGCCATGCCGTCGCTCGACCTCCGCTTCATCGACTTCGGGTTCCTGGAATACCGGGGCGAGGCCATCGCTGTTAGCAATGTGGAAATCAGTGGCGGCGGCAACCGCCACATTCCTTCCGCCGCCGACGTTCTCGAACTCGCCCACAACGATGTGCTAGAACTCGCGCCGGGCGACACGGTCACTGTTTCTTATCTCGACGAACTCACCGGCGGCGGAAACCAAGGCAACCACCTGCTCTCCCGCGAGCTCACGGCGACCTACTACAATGGCAGTATTACACCGATTTCCTACAATTTCACCCGCAGCGGTGGCGGCTCCGTCCAAGGAGCTCGCAAGGAGCTGATGCGCATTGAACCCGGAGAACGCATTGTCGCGGAGGTGGTTGATTTCGATCTCGATGTCGGATTGAAACGAGACACTATCGCGGTGGAGGTGCAGGTCAATGCCTCGCCCCCGATCACGGTCACCGCCACCGAAACAGGTTCCTCGACCGGCGTTTTCACCGCAGAGATCGACACCGCCGCCGCACCTGCGGAAGGCAAGTTGGTGGTAAAGCAGGGCGACAAGATTTACCTGCGCTATCTCGACAAGCAGAACACCTTTCCCGGCAATGCGGTCCAGCGCGAAACCGTGGCTTATGTCAATCAGCCGACCACCGGCCTGATCCAGATCGTCGGCAGCGCGAAATCCATCGACGGTCCACCCCGGCTGATTCCTGTCACCGCCCCGCGCGGCCCCGAGGACGTTGCGAAAATCGAATACCGCCTACCTCTAACTGTCGAAGTCATCGACCCCGACCAAGCAAAGGATTCCCGCAGCACCGTCATGGTGGATGTGGCTACCAGCCGCGGAGTGAAGACGCGTGTCGAGTGCGTCCTCTTCCGTGCGTTCGCCCCTCCGAATGACTCGATGGAAGAAGTTAGTAATCCCGCCTTGTTCGAAGGCCGCTTCGTCGGCCAGGTGCCGTTGTTCCTTGGTGCTGCAGATGGCGCAACGTTCGTTCCCGCAGATGGCACGGTCAGTCCCGGAGGACTCGGCAAGGTCCTGCCACCGGACGAGGTATCGGAAGAGGAAAAGAGGATCGTAGCAGGATTCCAAGTCCTCAATGTCGCCGGCAACGACACGCTAACAGCCAGCTATGTGGACACCGTGCCGCACGAAGCCAAGGCCGCGCTTTTTTCCTCCGCCACCCTACGGATCACCGATTCAGACTATCTTGAGAATGCCACCATCGCCCATGTTGGGAAAAAGATTTTCGTGCTCCTTGAGGACCCCGACGCCGACATTTCAGACAAGCGAGACAAAGCCATGGTGCGCCTCGTCACCACATCCGGAGAGGAAGAAACGATTGAACTCGAAGAGACGCTCACCCACAGCGGCCTCTTCAGTGCTTCCTTCCCGCTCAAGGCCACACAAAAGCCGACTGGCGGAAATTTCGACGGCAATGTCGAATGCTTCTTCGGCGACGAGATCACCGTGGGCTATCTCGACAACGTTCCGCAAACACCGGACGGCCAACCGATCATTGAAGTCAAGCTGCCGGTAGCAGTCGGCACCGACGGCGAGATGGTGGCCTTCAGCAAGGTTTTCAAGGACGAGGACCTCGCGATCCAGACACAGTTCCACATCGCGGAAAGTTACTTCGAGCTCTTCAAGGGTCACCGGAAGTTAGAACATCCCGAAGATGCCGAGGCCGACCTCAAGGCCGGTCGCCGCGTCCTGCGCGAACTTCAGGAAGACTATCCGAATCCAAAATACGCCCCGCGCGTTTCATATCTGCTAGGCCAATTCGCGCAGGAAATGGGAGCCTGGGATGAGGCGATTGTCGCCTATCAGGCGATCGTCACCAACCACCCGGAGCACAACCTCGCTCCCGACTCGCAATACAAGCTCGGCCAGTGCTTCGAGGAGGCTGGAGAGTTAGACAAGGCCCTAGAAGCCTACGTCACCCTCGCCGCCACCTATCCGAAAAGTCCGCTCATCGCCAACGTGATGTTGCGCATCAGCGAGCATTTCTACACCAAGGAAGACTACGCCGTCGCGGCCACCGTCGGGAGCAAGTTCACCGAGCGTTTCCCGAACCACGAATGGACACCCAAGATGGCCTTCCGCATCGGCCAGTGCCACTACAAGCTGGAGGAATACCAGAAGGCGGGTCTCGCCTTCGACGCCTTCGTGAAGCAATTCCCGGATCAGGAACTCACCGCGCAAGGACTCTTCTGGGCCGGCGAAAGTTACCGCATGGCCAAGGACATCCCGGAGGCCTTCCGCCGCTACAATCGCTGTCGCTGGGATTTTCCCGAAACCGATGCCGCGAAATACTCACGAGGCCGCCTCGCCCTGCCCGAGCTGTTGGCGCAGTTCGAAAAAGAGGCGAATTTGAATGAATGACGCCAGATCGAATTCAATTGTATTGCAAAATGATCCTAAATGACTAATTTCCTTTCATGAAAGTAGCACCCGCAAAACTCCAAGTTCGGATGGATCGCCAGCTGAAAGATGCGGCAGAGGAAGTTTTTGCCGAGATCGGCATCGATTCAACGACCGCAGTCCGCTTGTTTTTCACCAAGGTGGCGAAGACCCGCAGCATCCCGTTCGCTCTCAAAGCCGAGCCGGAATTCACGCCTGAACAGGAGCAACAAATCCTTGCGGCCGCCAAGGAATCGGAAGATCCAGCCAACCTGATCGGCCCCTTCACGAACGCAGAGGATCTCATCGCATCCTTGAAAAACCACTCTGCCGCAACGCCATAGCCCCTGCCCGGAAGCATGGATATCCTACGCACAAAGTCTTTCCAAAAGGCCTATGAAAGGCTCCCCGAAAGTGTTCAGACTAAGGTGGATCATGCGCTCACCCTATTCATTGAAAACAGAGCCAATCCCAATCTCCGGGATCATCCTCTGAAAGGAAACTTGAAGGGCTTTCGATCCTTCTCTGCGGCGTGGGATCTCCGCGTCGTTTATCGGGAAAAGGGCGGATTTGTCACGGTAATGCTGATCGACGTCGGCTCACATAACCAAGTGTACTGAAATTTTCTAACCAGTACAGGAATGAACCTCCCCCCATTTCCCCTCGTCTTTCTTCAACTCCTCCTCGCGCTGCTATTCGAGTGTCCCAACCACATTCCCTGATTCAGAACACAAAACTCACACGAGCGGATTCTCGCAGGAAAGATCCGGAAAAGCCGAAAAATCACGATCAGCAGTCCAAAGCTTTTTGACTCCGTGGTGAAGACATACCGAGGCGATCCGGGCGTCATGAATTCTCGGACCCTTGATCTTCCCTTTGGTCGCCAGTTTGGAAAACATCTCATAGTAACCCGAGCCTTCGCCGAGTAGCCTCATCCCGGGACTGTCGTTCCATGCACGAATTGAATCCAGTGCCGTTGCTAGAGGTGTCGGCGGATTGTAAATTTTCGGATGGGTTACGATGGCGAGAAACTCATGGACGCTCGACCAAGTGATCGCCCATGGGTTTCCAGAGTTCGCCAACCGGGTCAACCGCTCCAAGGCTTTTCCGGGCCACGGCGAGTCCTCTCGATGGGCACAGACCAGGAAATTCGTATCGACTGCAATCATCAGTGGATCGCATCCCTGATTTTATCCCACGATGCGCCTTCAAATTCACGGGTGAGTCCTTTGCCTTTGAATGTCACCGGAACCACCTGCTTGCTCGGAAGAGGCTGGTCGAGTGTTGTCGCCAAGGACTGCTCAATCAAAGATCGCAGCGTGATTTTTCTCTCCCTCGCGCGGTTCTTTGCGCGGATCAAAAGATTGTCCGCGATTTCTATGGTCGTCTTCATATGGGTAACCATATTTCCACAATGAACATCGTCAAGATGACCTTCCCAAAGGCAAATGAAATTCCCGCTTCACCTCGCTCCGTATCCCTTACACCCTGAGTCATCGTAAGCCCATGAGCCACTCCTTCCACCCCACACTCGCCGCTGGATTTTTTGAAAGCGGCGCACTCAATTACCTGATCGAGGGCGGCTTCTTCATGTGGCCCATCCTCGCGCTGTTCATTCTGGCCATCGCCGTGATCATTGAACGCTACCGCAGCCTCAAGTTGCTGGACACCGACGCCACCGCACTGCGCGAAAAGGTTATCGCGCTTTTGTCAGAGGATAAAGTCGAGGAATCGCTCGAACTCTGTGACGCCGCGCGCGGTCCGGTGCCCGCCATCCTCTCTAACGGACTCCGCAAATACCTCGTCCTGCGTCGGCTCAACTACGATCCCGCGCAGTTGGAGCAACAGGTGATCAAGAGCATGGAGAATTACGGGGTCAACATTGTCGCCGCCCTTGAGAGGCACCTGCCCATCCTCGCCACCGTCGCGTCCGTCGCACCGATGCTCGGTTTCCTCGGCACCGTTCAGGGGATGATCGTCGCGTTCGGCGACATCGAAGCCAACATCGGTCACCAGAACATCGTGCAAGCCGCCGCCGCGGGCATCCGGGTCGCCCTTCTAACGACTGCCTTCGGCCTTATCGTCGGCATTCCCGCCTACATGGCGTTCAACTATTTCACCGGCATCATCAACGACTTTATCCTGCAGGTGGAATCCTCGGCCGCCGAGTTGATCGAAGTCGTCACCCTACGTCTTACCCTCGAAAAGGGCTCCTCATGAAGCTCAAGCGTGGAAAAATGTTAGTCGATCCGCCGGCTTGTGCCAGTTCGGACATCGCTTTCACGTTGATCATTTTCTTCCTCGTCTGCGCGGCAGTGCAGCCGGAAACTGGCATGTCCCAAGCGCTGCCGAAAACTGAGGCCAAGACGGAGAAGCGCGACCAGAGCCAGAACATCGAGGTCTCCATCACGCCCACCAGTATCGTGCTCAACGGCAGCCCGCTGCAACTTCCTGAATTCTCCCAGCGCATCGCCGCCGCACTCCAACAGAAGACCCGCGAGGCCGACCGGATCGTGGTGGTCAAAAGCGCACCCGAAACGCCTTACCCGACTTGGATCCATGTCTCGAGCGCCATCGACCTGGCGGGCGGCATCATCACCTTGGAACTGGAATCCCAGCGCACCATCAACGTGAAATGAAAATCCCGCGCAGACAACTAACGGCCTCGGTTCCTTCCTTTGCGATGGGGGACATCGCGTTCCTGCTGCTCATCTTTTTCGTTATCCTCGCCCGCTCTCAAGACGACAGTCATCTCCAGTGGCAGCCAGCCAAACTCAAGGACGTGAAGAATGTCGGTGCTCCGCTTGCGAGTGTCACCATCGACAGCGGATTTAAAACCTATCTGAATGGACGGGAGATCGCGCCGGAGGAAATCACCGCATCCCTAACATCCATTCTTGGCGATGCCCCTGCCGGCCAGCGAAATGTCTTCCTCAAGGTGGACCGCGAGGCGAAGGCGAGCAATTTCGAACCCGTCATCGCTGCCATCGGTGAAGCGGGCGGCGATTTGATCCACATCCTCGAACCCGAAGAAGAAACTCCCACCCGATGAAACTCCAAGACGACCTACCCACCGCCAAACGCACGGCTCTTGCCAGCACCACGGCCGATCTCCGCGAGATGAAAAACAACTCGCGCGCCACGGTGCAGGAATTGCAAGCGTTCCTGCGTGAGCTCAAGGGCAGAAGCCCCCAGGAAATGTTGGGGGTGGTCGCGGCCAGCCAACTCGCGCGTTCGCTCGGGCTCGCCACCGCCCTCGTGACCGGTGCAATCCTGCTTTTCACGGCCATTCCGTATTTCTTTCCAGGTAAGGAAAGCGCACCACCGGTCGCAACCACGAATCCCCTAAAACCCGCTCCGGCACCGGTTGCTCCCGCAGCCCCGCCAAAAGTTGATCCTCTTGCCCCGCTCGGCGTGGGCGAGCAATTGACAGCCCCGGCTACCAAGACTCCGCTGGAGAACAAGGGCGACGATTTCCTGAAGGACCTTGAGTGATGGATTGGCCCCGGGTCAGGCAAGCGCTTCGGCACCACGCCCGCCGTCCGGTGGTGCGCACTGTCTGCTACGCGGTCTTCTGGTGTCTCCTCTGGCTCGATTCCCAAGTGGGATTTATTCTCGGCTCGGCGATCCAGGCGGTTGGATTTCTAACTGCCATTCCGGTTTGCTATTACTGGATCCGGCGCTGGCGCAACGGACCACCCGTGATTTATCGCGCGGTGCTGAGTGTCTGCTATTTGCCTGCTTGGCAGCTTGCCGCGCATCTACCCTTGCTGTTCTCCGCCTACTCGCTCGCCTCATGGATCGCCAGCGCCGGTACAGGCGGCGCGTTTTTCCTCGGACTCGGCTGGGCCGTCTGGTGGATTGATCGCGAAACAAAGCGTGTTCATCCGCCACAAGCGAACAGCCGCATTTGGGATCCCCGCCAATTGCTGGCATGGTATTTCGGCCGCCGGAACCGCAAGCTCCGGCAATCGCTCTTCACGCTCCTTACCTACTCGCTTTTCTTCGGTGCCGTTTTCACCATCTTGACTCGTCTAACTGGATGTAGCATTTATGAAGCACCGCGCGGCGGCGGCGAGGAAAAGCAACTCCGGCAGATTGTGAAGATCCAGAAGGTCATCAAGAAGAAATACGTCATCAACCCCTACAGCAGCATCCTTTTCAATCCACCACCCATCGACGACGTGAAGCTTCAGGTTCTTGAGGTCACCGAGCACCTATACAAGATCGGTCAAGGAAAGGGCGAGGGCGCCGGATTCTCTGCTGGCACCAAGCGTGGCAAGGTGCGCTTCATCCGCCTCAAATACGACGGCGGTGACTGGGAGCAGGACATGGCCCGCGGCTCCGAGCTCAATTTACTAACCGAATATGGAGTCCGGCTTGGCCAG
>JBBQDJ010000213.1:0-6862 GCA_038319595.1 Verrucomicrobiales bacterium | reverse complement strand
TTTGCCGGCTTCTTCCGCACATTCGCAGATGCCGGCTAAAGCCAGCGCTCCGTTTTTGGGGTCAACGGATTTCCCCGCCCGCGTGGTAAACATGCGGTCTCACGTTGGTAGGGCAGGATGTCTGAGGCGACTCGGCATTTTTCCGATAGGGAGTAGGGACTTTAATGTCCCTTCTTTCGCCTTTCGCGAAGAGGAGGACAATAAGGTCCTCACTCCTTATCTCACATTCCTCAGCATCCATTCAGCGGTGTCTGCGTAGATCGGATAGGCCGTGACAAGGACCTTGTCGTGATTTGCACCGGGAACTTCCACCCAGCGTTTCGGCGTGGTGGCAGGAATGGAATCGAAGAGGTTTTTCGCGGAAGTAAGGGGGATAACGGGATCCGCCGTGCCACAGGCGACGAGGGTGGGGATGATCAGGTGTCGAGCGTGAAGGTGCGGCTGGATGTCAGCGAGGTGGATGCCGGATTTCCAATGATAGACTTGGTCCGAGGCCGATGACCAAAGCGGCCCAAGCGTGGTGCCGATGTAGCGCGACGCTTGGCCTTTGATGACGGTTGGAAAGGAATCGAAGCTGCTGATGATGACCAGCGCTTTCCATGGAGCATTTGGCAAGTCGGCGGCATGCATGGCCACGGAGCCGCCCATCGACATCCCTAGCAGACCGGCGGGTTGGGGCTGGAACGAGAATTTTTGTGCGGCTTCTTCGAGCAATCTAGCAGGTAGTGTCGCCTCCCGGACCCCATAGGTGGCAATGAGGGTAGGATGATCGCCGTGGGCGGGCAGGTCGGGAATCACGCAACGGAAACCCGCCGCGCAAAGCCGCTCGGCGATGGGGAGGTAGTCTTCTTTTCTGCCCCGGCGACCGTGTAGCAGAACCAGAGTGCCGATGATTTTGCCTGCGGGGTTCAAAGCAAGTCCTCGGTCGGTGAGTTGTTTGCGGATGAGGATTCCGCGTTCACCCAAGTTTCCAGATGGATCGGGGGTGCAGAAAACACAAGGCGTGCCGTCGCTGGCGGTGAAGCGCTCAATCACCATTCCGTGATCCCTCGGATGGTCCAGATACTCCCGATGATATTCCATCACTTCCCGCCGCGGCGGGCTGGCGATGTCGGATCCGGCACACCAAGCGAGGATGGGAAAACTCCCGATCACCAAGAGCGCGAGAGAAATCAAAATACCGCGCCAGTGTTTGCGAAGGAATTTCATAAAACGGAAAGGCTTTGGAGTCTTAGCTATTCGCCAAGGCATTTGCGATGCGTTCCCATTCGCTTGCTTCGTGTTTGGGTGAATGTTTTTTCGAAAACTCCGCGAGTGCTTTTGCGCGTTTGGCAGGGTCCAGTTTACAGGCCCACCAAAGTTTTGGGTCGCACTCACAGCAGTAAACCATCGAGTTGCAGTCACTTTCATCCAGACTGTTGGAACCATTCATGCAGCACTCGTAGCAGCCATAAAATAGTCCAAGGCGCAGGAGTAAGCGACGATCTGTTACCATGATGGATTTTATTCTACATGTTTGGATGAAATATGACAATTCAGCAATCTGGGATTGGCACTCAAAAATCTCGATTTTAGGCCAAGGACGCACTGCGTTACTGTAGCTGGCCGATCCCGCAGTAAGGAGCAGGGACATTATTGTTCCTAGTTTGGCAGCTCGTGAAGAGATGACAATCAGGTCCTCACTCCTCATGGCTAGACGAAATCAAGACGCGAACTCCACTCGCTCATAAAGATCAGCGAGTGACAATTTGGTGTCGATTTCTGATAGTGAAATGGTGGCGTCGAGACCGGTGTGGCGCTCTGTGGTGAAGCCGCCTTCTGCCACGCGGCGGTAAAGGGTGACCGAAGGGGAATCCGTCTCGACGAAGAGTAGCACTTTCAACGAGGGAATTGTGAGGTAAGCGTCGCGCTTTTCTCCTACATCCGCACGGCGGGTGGAGTCGCTGAGGACTTCTACGATCACGACGGGTTGGTTCTGGAAATGATCTGAGTCGGGGTTGGTCTGACAGACGACCATCGCATCCGGGTAGTAGAAGCGGGTGTGATCCGGAAATTCGATGCGGACCTTGGTATCGCTATTGAACGGTTGGCAGGCATGGCCTCTAAGCGAGGCATGCAGAGAAGCAAAGCAATTTCCTGCGATATTGTTATGGCGGATCGTGGCTCCCGCCATGGCATGGATGGTGCCGCCAAGGTATTCATGCTTCGTGCCGCTGACGACCTCGCCAGCGAGGTAGTCTTTCGCGGAAATGAAATCCGGTTGTTTGACAGCGATCATGGTTGGAAACTAGCAGCGGGCGAGAATGCTGGCAATCAGCGCTTTCGGGGGGGGGGGCGGACAGGAGTGTCCGCCCTCCCTAGGTCAAGACAGGATCTGGGCGAGGACGTAGGGCAGGATGCCGCCGGCGCGGTAGTAGTCTTTTTCCACTGGGGTATCGATGCGGACGATGACGGGGACGTCGAACGCGTCGCCGGAGGCCGGGTGGACGCGGAGGTTGGCGATCTGCATCGGCTTGAGGTCGTTATCGATGCCGGTGAGGTCGAAGGTGGCGTCGCCAAGGCCCTTGATCTTGTCGTAGTCTTCCTTGTTGACGAAGTTACAGGGCAGGACGCCCATGCCGACGAGGTTGGAGCGGTGGATGCGCTCGAAGGACTTGGTGATGACGGCCTTGACGCCTAGCAGGTTGGTGCCTTTGGCGGCCCAGTCGCGGCTGGAGCCCATGCCGTAGTCCTCACCGCCGATGATGATGGTGGGGACCGATTCGCTCTGATAGATCGCGGCAGCGTCGTAGATCGCAAGAGTTGGGATTTCTCCGTTGGCAAGGGATTGGCCGGAAACAATGCCGTTCTTGAGCTCGTGGCTTTCGGCCATGAGGTGGTCTTTCTGCGGAGCTGCGGAGTTGTGGTATTTGGTGACGCCACCTTCAATACCGGGGACCATGAGGTTCTTGATGCGGACGTTGGCAAAGGTGCCGCGGGTCATGATGCGGTCGTTGCCGCGGCGGGAACCGTAGGAGTTGAAATCGGCGAAGGTGACGCCTTTTTCCACGAGGTGGCGGCCGGCGGGGCTGTCCATCTTGATGGCTCCGGCAGGCGAGATGTGGTCGGTGGTGACCGAGTCTCCGAAGATGCCGAGCGGACGTGCACCGTGGATTTCCACGATGTCGCGCGGGGCAGGGGAGAAGCCGTCGAAGAACGGCGGCTCTTGGATGTAGGTGGATTCGCGGTCCCACTCGTAAACGTTGCCGGTGGAGGATTTGATTTCGTTCCACTTCGGATTCTGAGTGGAAAACCCGGTGTAGAGTTTTTGGAATACGTCCGGCCTGAGCGAGGAGTTCATGGCGTCCTCGATCTCGGCGGAGCTGGGCCAGATGTCGGCGAGGAAGACGGGGTGGCCATCACTTCCGTAGCCGAGCGGTTCGGTTTCCATGTCGATATCGACGGTGCCGGCGATGGCGAAGGCGACGACGAGAGGAGGGGACATGAGGAAATTCGCCTTGATGGATTGGTGGACGCGGGCCTCGAAGTTCCGATTACCTGATAGAACGGAGGCGGCGATGATGTCCTCGGATTTCACGACGTCCTCGATGCCGGAATCGAGCGGGCCGGAGTTCCCGATGCAGGTGGTGCAGCCGTAGCCGACGGTTTGGAAGCCGAGTTTGTCGAGTTCCGCCTGGAGGCCGGTTTTGTTGAGGTAGTCGGTGACGACGCGCGAGCCAGGGCCGAGCGAGGTTTTGATGGATGGCTTGATGGTGAGGCCTTTGGCGTTCGCTTTTTGCGCGAGCAGTCCGGCGGCGAGCATGACGCTCGGGTTGGAAGTGTTCGTGCAGCTCGTGATCGCAGCGATCAGGACGGAACCGTGGGTGATGGTGTCCTTGACGCCGCCCTTGCTATCCACGGTGACTTCCCACAGCGGATAGGATAGATCGTTGTTAGATTCAGTGATCACCCCGACTTTCGCCCCGAATGCGGATGCGATGTCCGAGGTCTCGTCCGGCACGCTGTCAAGGGAGGCTGGGAGGTCGAGAGGCTCGTCGGAGCCGAGGGATGGTTGCTTGTTGTAGCCGTCCGGTGCTTGACCGGTTAGAAGCGAGGCCCACTTGGATTTGAGAGAATCAATTTCGATGCGATCTTGCGGGCGCTTGGGTCCGGCGACGCCGGGTTTCACGGTGGAGATGTCGATCTCGACGATCTGGGTGAAATCGAGCGCGTCTTTCGCGGTCGGGATACCCCAGAGGCTTTGTGCCTTGTAATAGTTCTCGACGGTTTTGACGAGTTCCGGTGAACGGCCGGTGCCTTCGAGGTAGCCGGTGGTGACTTCATCGATGCCGAAGAAGCCCATGGTCGCGCCGTATTCGGGAGCCATGTTGGCGATGGTGGCGCGGTCTGGGAGTGACAGGGCTTTCGCGCCGGGGCCGTAGAACTCGACGAATTTTCCAACCACTTTGGTTTGGCGGAGAAGTTCGGTGACACGCAGGACGAGGTCGGTGGCGGTGACGCCGGTGTTGAGCGCACCGGTTAGATAGACGCCGACGACTTCGGGCACAAGGAAAGTGACGGGTTGGCCTAACATGCCTGCCTCCGCCTCGATGCCGCCGACGCCCCAGCCGACGACGCCGAGGCCGTTGATCATGGTGGTGTGGGAGTCGGTGCCGACGAGGGTGTCCGGATAGTAGACGCCATTTTTATCGAGCACGCACTTGGCGAGGTATTCGAGGTTCACCTGGTGGACGATGCCGATGCCGGGAGGGACGACTTTGAAGGTGTCGAACGCTTGTTCGCCCCATTTGAGGAACTCGTAACGCTCGCGGTTGCGGTGGAATTCGAGATCGAGGTTTTTCTCTAACGAATCAGCGCCGCCGGCGTAGTCCACTTGCACGGAGTGGTCCACGACGAGATCGACGGGAACGAGTGGCTCGATCATTTTCGCATCGAGGCCCATGCCATCGACGGCGGAGCGCATGGCGGCGAGATCGACGAGGAGCGGCACGCCGGTGAAATCCTGCAGGACGATGCGGGCGACAACGAAGGGGATTTCATAGTCGCCGGGAGCCTTGGCGTTGTAGTTGGCGAGGTTGGTGATGTCTTTTTCCGAGACCTTGAGGCCGTCGTTGTTGCGGAGGAGAGATTCCAGAACAATGCGGATGGAAACCGGCAGTTTTGACAAATTTGGGAAACCTTGTTCGGCGAGGGCGGGGAGCGAGTGGAAATTTCCTTGGGTGCCGGAGCCGGTGGTAAAGGTGCGGAGTGTGTTCATGGATGGATCGTAGTGGAAAAGTGTCGGTGGCTGGTCACCGCCGGTTGGGATGGCGCGGAGGTTATGGATGATGGGGGATTTGTCAAAATCGATCACCCAGCGGGCGAAGGTTGATTTCGGTGATTGAGTGGCGGGCAGGACTTGCCTAGCGTCTTGTCATGCGAATCCGGTGGGTTGAAACGATGATGGTGCTGGGCGTTTTTTGGGTGATTTCATGCGCCGGATCGGGCCCGCCGCCGGAATTGGGCGATATTCCAGCAGGAGGCGAGCCCGCGGAAGGCGGAATCGCGGAGGTGCCAAACCCAAGTGCCGCCATGGCGAAAAAGAGTGGCAAGACCCTCTCGCAGATCCAACGGGGGCACGAGGTTTACATGCTGAAATGTGGAGAATGCCACCATTACAAGCTGCCGCAAAACTTGGATGTGGACGAGTGGGAGGAAGCGGTGCCGAAGATGATCACACACGCCGGACTGGAGCGTGCTGATGAAAAAGCGGTGCTGGATTACGTGATCGCCGTGAAGATGAGCCAGGGCGGATGACCGAGGCTATCGATTTATTGGCCTTCGCCGGAGTGATGGCACTGGGGCAGTTCAGTCCCGGTCCTGATATGATCCTGCTGACCCGCACGGCGCTGAAAAGCGGTGCCCGGGCGGGAGTGGAAATGGCGTGTGGGATCGCCTGTGGGCTGACCGTTCATGCGGCGGTGGCGGTAGGAGGCCTGTCACTGGCGTTCGAAAAATGGACCGTGCTGCGCGATTTGCTGCGATGGGCAGCGGGGGGGTATCTGCTGTGGCTGGGCTATCGGATTTTGAGGGAGCATTTCGTCGTCTGTTATTCTGCAGGCGTTGCCGAAGAGCGGGTCTTCATTCCTTCGAAACGACGGCCGTTCGTCCGCGGGTTGTTCTGCAATCTGTTGAATCCGAAAGCCGCGGTTTTTCTAGCAGCGGTCTGTGCGCCATTTCTGAGAGGGAACAGGCCGGAGTGGTGGCCATTCGCCATCTGGGGCATCGTGGTCGGGCAGGCGTTCGTCTTGTGGTCCTTGTGGGCCAGCCTTCTGCAATGGAAACCGTTACGTCTTCGCTATCAGAAATTCGAGCGTTGGATCGACGTGGCGTTCGCAGTGGCTCTGATCGCGCTGGCCATCATGCTGATCGCCGGATAAAAAAAGTCCCGCAGGGATGCGGGACTTTTCGGAAGAGGAACTCTGAAGGCCGGCGCGGATCAGTCGTATTTCGGAGTCTTGTGCTGGCTGAAATAGCCGTCACCCACGTACATCTGACCGCCGTAGTCGGGCAGCGGGCCGGAGTCCGGAGGCAATGGGATATTGCCGACCGTGGCATCCTCGGGTTGCGAGTAGGCGATGCTCACTGGAGTGCCGACTTTTACGAGGCGGAAGAATTTCGGTGCGAGATTCTCATGCATGCGGATGCAGCCGTGGGTGCAGGGTTGGTGCTTGATCCAACCGGTGTGGAAACCGTAGTTCGGCTTGAACTCACTCCAGTAAGGCATGGGTGTGCCCTTGAAGGACCAACCGGCCGGCTTCTTGGCGAGGAAAGTTTGTTTCACGTTGTTTCCGCTATAAGCGTAGCCGTGCGTGTTAGCCCG
>JBBQDJ010000212.1:0-6873 GCA_038319595.1 Verrucomicrobiales bacterium | reverse complement strand
TTAGCCGGCTTCTTCCGCCCATTCGCAGATGCCGGCTGAAGCCAGCGCTCCGTTTCTTGGGGTCAACGGATTTCCCCGCCCGCGTGGTAAACATGCGGTCTCACGTTGGTAGGGCAGGATGTCTGAGCTTGGTCAGGACCGATCAAATCAGCAGGGCGGTAACAAACGACAATAAGGTCGTTTCTCCTGAGTTCTCCGGCTAAGCTCGGGCATGAAGCCGTTGTTTGAAGAATTGGATTTCCGCCCGACGCCGCTGGGCGACCTGATCCTGCGCCGCCGGCGGATGGCGATGTTGGATGACCTCATTGTTTATGAAGTTCTGCTAGGAAATGGTTATCTCATGTCCAGTTTGTTTCATGAAGTGGAAGAGGCGTTGGCGGATTTAGGGCTGGCGGCGGTGGCGGGAGAGAAGTTAGAAGTGGTCGTTGGTGGGTTGGGATTGGGTTACACGGCGGTCGCGGCGTTGAAGGATCCGCGGGTGGCGGAATTGCTGGTGGTGGACGTGATGGCTCCGGTGATCGAGTGGCATGAAAAAGGGATGGTGCCGCTGGGTGAAACGCTGACGGGTGATCCTCGCTGCCGGTTGATCGAAGGAGATTTCTTCGCGCTGGCCGCCGCGCCTGAAGTGGGATTTGACCCGGAGAGGCCGGAGCGGAAATTTCATGCAGTGCTGTTGGACATCGACCACTCGCCACAGAACCTATTGCACGAACGGAATGCGGTTTTCTACAGTGCCGCTGGCCTGCACCGGCTCGCCGCGCAACTGCATCCCGGCGGGGTGTTCGCGTTGTGGTCGGACGATGCGCCGGATGAAAATTTCCTCAGCCATCTCAGGGAGGTCTTCGAGTCCTCGGAAGCGCAGGTGGTGAAGTTTTTCAATCCGCTGCTGGAGAAATACTCTGATAGCACGGTGTATGTGGCGAGCCTGCCGTGAGGCATGAGACTGGACGCGGGCGGAATCGCCGCCTAAACCTCGCGCATGACTGTTCGCACCCGTTTCGCACCCTCGCCCACCGGCTATCTTCATGTCGGCGGGGCACGCACTGCTTTGTTCAACTGGCTGTTCGCCCGTAAACACGGCGGGGTTTTCGTGCTGCGGGTGGAGGACACCGACGAGGCGCGTAACACCGAGGAAGCGCGGCAGGCGATTTTCGACGGCATGGACTGGCTCGGTCTCGACTGGGATGAAGGCCCGCAGAAGGGCGGGGATTTCGGTCCCTACTATCAGAGCGAGCGCAGGGAAATCTATGACGCGTGGTTCGCGAAACTGTTGGCAGCAGACCGCGTTTACGAGGACGGCGGTGCGTGGCGGTTCCGTTTTGATCGAAAGCCGGTGACGATGCACGACCTGGTTTGTGGCGAGGTCACCATCGACTACCGCGACGAGTCGAACACGCCGGATATGGTCGTGAAGCGATCGGACGGCTCCTACGTTTTCCACTTCGTCAACGTGGTGGACGATCTGGAAATGGAGATCACCCACGTCATCCGCGGGGAGGATCATCTCATGAACACGCCGAAGCATCTTCAGCTCATCGAAGCCTTCGGCGGCAAGGCCCCGCAATACGCGCACATTCCGCTCATCCTCAATCCGGACGGCTCGAAGATGTCGAAGCGCGATGAGGGTGCGGCGGTGGGAGACTATCCGCGCCAAGGATTTCTATCCAGCGCGGTGGTGAATTTCATCGCGCTGTTAGGATGGAACCCGAAGACCGAGCAGGAAATTTTCACTCTCGCGGAGCTGGTGGAAATCTTCTCGCTGGAAAACGTCAACCGTTCGCCGGCGCGCTTCGACATCGAGAAGTGCAAGTGGGTGAACCAGCAGCATCTCATTGCGGTGAGTGTGGAGGATTTCGCGGCAGCGGCGAGGCCGTTCGTTGAGGCGGCTGGCCTGCCGGTGCCGGAGAACTACGTGGCGGTGATCGCGGCGGTGAAGGACAAGGTGCGCTTGCTGGGCGAGGTGCCGACGGCGGTGGATTTCCTTTTGAAGGACGATTTTCCCTATGATGACGAAGCGGTCGCCAAGGTCCGTGGAAATGCTGCGGCGGGCGGTCTGCTAGAATCTCTCGGCGTTGCCTTTGAAGCAATCACGGAATGGTCGGCGGATGCGGCGAGGGCGGCGCTCAATGAAACTGCGACAGCGGCAGGCGCAAAGCCCGGACAACTGATGTTCCCGCTGCGCGTCGCTCTATCAGGCCGCGCCCATGGACCGGATCTCGGCGATGTCTTGAACTTGCTCGGTAGAGACCGGTGTGTGAAACGGGTAGGGGAACTGGCGGGAAGGTTGTGAGTATGAAAACCAGAACGATCCATTCACTTCGGCAGGAAAAATCAGCGCGGCATGAATTGCGCGCTCCAATGGGAAGAACCCGATGAAGCAAGTTTACACGCTGGATGACCTCGCCTCGCGGGAGTTGTTGGATGCCGGAGCTGACAAGCCAGCGCGGTTGGCGGTGATCGGTCATCCGGTGGCGCATTCCGCATCGCCGCAGATGCATCAGGCGGCGCTGGATGCGCATGGGATCGAGATGCGTTACATCCGCCTCGACATCGAGCCGGGCCAGGTGGGCGAGGCGTTCCAACAGATGCGGGCGCTGGGATTCATCGGTTGCAACGTGACGGTGCCGCACAAGCTGGAGGCGATGGAGCACTGCGTGGTGGATCCGAATGCTAGGTTGCTCGGCGCAGTGAACACGGTCCGTTTCGATGACGACGCAGCCCGTGGCTTTAATACCGACGGTCCGGGTTTCGCCCGTGCGGTGGAGGATGATTTTGGTGTGGAATTCGCCTCGCTCAAGGTCGCCATTGCCGGTGCCGGCGGCGGTGCGGGGCAAGCGATCGCGACCCAGGCCTGTTTGGCAGGGGTGCCGGAGTTGGTCCTCATCAACCGCACGGCGGAAAAATTGAAACGCTTGGCGGAAAAGTTGGAGGCGTTGTTTCCGGATACGGAAATCACCACGCTGACGTTCGAGGATGGTCTGCTCTTTGAAACCTGTTTGGGAAGCGATCTCATCGTGAATACCTCGTCGGTCGGCTTAAAAAGCGAGGACCCACCGGTTCTTTCCTCGCTGTGCTTGAAAAGCAGTCACCTGGTTTATGATACGATCTATCAGCCGCCGGTAACGGCCTTGCTGGCACTGGCGAAGCAGGAGGGATGCAAGACGGCCAATGGCTTGTCGATGCTGGTTAATCAGGGTGCACTCGCCTTCCAGCACTGGTTTCCCGGGACCGAGCCGTTGGCCGCGATGAAACAGGCCTTGCGTCCGGAATGACCGCTTCTCATGGGTCCTTGGGAGGATCCTCAATCACCACACCCGGGTCGTCCACGGAATACCAGTGGCAGGCGATGATATCTTTGATTTCGAATCGACGTTCACCGTCCACTTCGAAGCGCCGGATCTTTGCCCGCACCCGGATGAGACCTTCCGGATTGGTTCCGCGAAGTTTGACCCCGAAGACGCGCTTGCCGGCGCGTTCGAGTTTGAAGGCCGCGTCCAACAGTTTGCCGTTGCGGGTTTCCCGTCGGACGAGGAATTCCGGTGATTGGAAACCGGTGTCGTTCGCGTAGCCGAAGCGCGGCGCGTAGAGGACCAGGCTGAGCGTCGCCTCGCTTTTCCGCTCCTCGGTTAGGCGCTCGCGGACTAACAGCCTGAACTCGCCCTCAGCCTCGCCATTTCCTGCGAGAAAAAGTGGCCATGGATAGTCGCTGTAGCGTGCATAGTGTTCCCAGTCCAGGAGCCACTCTTCGTTCTCCTTGATGAAGACGGCGTCCAACAACCGCCCGTCCGGCGAGCTTAGATTCAATTCCACCGCATTGAGGCCCGGCAGACGGACGACGGCGGCTCCCTGGGATGAGAGGGTTTTCGCGTCGATGGTTCCGATTGGATTCATGTTGTAGAACCGGGCCATGCGCGGCGCGGTGTCGACCGGGGTCCGGACAAACTGGTTTTGTTCCTCGGGGCTGGTGGCGGCGAGGAAGCCCGAAAGTGAAGTGATGCAATGAGGCCCGGCTTCATCCAACAAGGCCATGTCTTCGGCATCTTCGGCGGCCTTCACGGCGGTTTCGACCTTGGCGGCTGGAGTGACGAATCGTCCCGGCCACAGCGAGTGCGCCGCCACCACAATGCCGACAAGAAACAACAGCCATCCTGATATGAGTTTCACCAGGAGGAAGGTATGCTTTGATTTGCTCTGCCCTGTCCTTTTTCGCCCCGGCGGTTCCGTGGGGTGCTCGGGAATGGATGGGGAATCCGTTTCTAGGGATGTTGGCTCCATTCCCAGCGCTGGCTTGCATCCGCAGGTGGTGCAGAAGCGGTCATCGGACTCCCCTGCGGTTGAGAGGAAAAGCGAGCCACAGCGCCCGCAGTGAAACCAAGATGTATTATTCGCGCTCACTAACAGTTTTTAGGGTGAAAGCCAGTCCAGATGAAGCAAATCGCCGATCATCCATTGGTTAGGCAAGGAACCTTCGGGCCCGCTTTCGAGACGAAGAGTGACTTTCTGCGGTCCTCTTTCCTCGGTGGCGATGGAGCCGGGCGCAAGCTCCGTGGAAATTTTTTCAAAAGCCACCGAGTCCCGGGTGGCGTAGCACCAGAGGGTTTGCTGATCGTCAGGAGAGGCAAGTCGGAAACTCTGATAGTCGGATTCGGGAAACGTGGGAGTGTAGTAGTCGGAGAAGGTAATCACGCCGCGAATTTCGCTGGCGTCACAGGGGCCGGATTTCAACTGGACAAAGGTGGCGGTGCCGTAGCCGGTCGTCGCTTTCCAGTCCAGCAGCAGTTGGTCGTGATCACTCGTAAAGTAGGCGGTGAAACCGGAGCCGTCCGGCAGTAGCCCCTGAAAGAGGCCGCAGGCGTTTCCTGCCAGTTCTATCACGGACCAGTTAGAATCGTCGGCGGGGGCCCAGTCACTTGGAATGCCCATTGGCGTCCAGTTTGCGCGAAGTGTGTCTTTCAAGCCCTCGCCGTTGCGGAGATAAGGGAGAGCTTCGTCGGAAATTGTGGCCTGGCTGAAAGAGCGGTAAATCCGCGCCGCATCGTCCTGTCGCTCTAGCAGCCGGTTCATTCGCTCGACCAATAGCGAGGTGGGATCTTCCGGGACGGCGACGGATTCGCTACCGGGGACTTTCCGTGGGGCGTTCGGTGCGTTGATGGTGGGAAGCAAGAAGATGCCAAGTGCCACCAAGACCGCGACCGCGGCGACCATCCCCCAAATCCATTTCGTGGAGCCGCGGTGCGCCCGCCCCCATTCGCGGCCCTCGCCACGAGGGGTGTCCGCGCTTTGCAAATTCGCCGGCCGCTCATGAAACGTCACGATCCGGTCCACTTTGGGGGGGGCGCTTTCATCCTGATTCAGCCGCACGATGTCTCCGTTGAACTCCTGCACCATCAATCTTTGGGGCTCTTCAGCGAGTTCGTCCGAGTTCGATCTTGGCTCGATCCGCAGTCCCATCTCGATGCTGGCCGCCGGTGCAGAAGATTTGTCCTTCACCGTGCGTCTCGGCGGCAGCAGCGCGGTGGGCTGGTGGTATTCAGTGAAAGGAACCTCCGAATCACCCCAAGCATCGTCCGGAGTCACCTCGGGGACGTGGTTGTTGGGATCGGAAAAACCAGTATTCATTGGCGAGAGAGGCGCGGCGGAGAGTGACCGCGATTCGGGACGCTTGCAAGCGGCTTCCCGCTCAGGAAATACCGAGTTGGCGGCCCAATGCGGCATCCATCGCCTGTTCGACCAAGCGCGCGGCGAGCGCTTCGGTCGCTGCATCGAGCCGTTGCACGGCCGATTTCAGCGGATTGGCCGCTCCAGCTTCGAGGGCGGAGCGGACGGCGGCGGCAGCGGCTTCGATTTCCCCTCGTTCATCTTCCAGCGCCAGGCCTTGGGCGAGGACGGCCTCCACGGCGGGTAGCAGTTCCTCGGCTTTCATTTTTGCCTCGGTGAAAACTCGCTCCGCCATGTCGGTGAACGCGTGCTCGACCGACGCGCTGACCATCGCCTCCACGGCCGCGTCGTCCACGTTTACTGCCGCGCTCTCGATCCGGATCACCGTATCGGTGCCGGTGGTCACGTCGCGGGCGAGCGCTTCCAGAATGCCGTTTTCATCGATCTTGAACTGCACGCCTAACCGCGCTTGCCCCTTTGGAGACGAGGAAAACGCCACGTCGAATTTTCCCAGCTCCCAGTTGTCCTTGGCCATCTCGCGTTCGCCTTGGAGCACCCGCACGCGCATCGCGGCTTGGCCGTCGGTGGCATTGGTGAACATCTCCCCGGCCTTACAGGGAATCGTCGTGTTGCGCGGGATCAGCACGTTCATCAACCCGCCGAATGTTTCGATACCAAGACTCAGGGGAGTCACGTCTAGCAGAATCATCTGTCGCAATGCGCCGCTCAGCACTCCGCCTTGGATCGTCGCACCCAGCGCGATCGACTCATCCGGGTGTTGCGAAACATCCGGCTCACGGCCGAAAAACTCACCCACCGCCCGCCGCACGGCGGGCATCCGCGTGCTGCCGCCGACGACTACCACGGCGTTGAGATCCTGCGTCTTCAAGTTTGCATCGGCCAGCGCCTGCCGGCAATGATGCACCGTCTTTGCGATCCATGGCGCGGCGATTTTCTCCAACTCCCCGCGGATGATCGTTTCTTCCAGGCTGCGGATTCCGTCAAAAAATGGCACTCGGAACACCGTTTCATCGGCGTCGGATAGAGCCAGTTTCACCCGTTCCGCCTCCGCCATCAGACGGACGCGGGCAACGAGGTCCGGTTCCTCGATACCGGATTTCTCTATCACATGGCCGAGGATCAGCGCGTCGAGATCATCGCCGCCTAACCGAGTATCACCATGCGTCGCAAGCACTTGGAAAACTCCGTCCTGCA
>JBBQDJ010000211.1:0-6874 GCA_038319595.1 Verrucomicrobiales bacterium | reverse complement strand
TCCACCTCCTCGGTCACACTCGGGTTTTGACGGTCGATGACATCCCGGCTCTTCGAATTGTCAATGAATCGGTAAACATCATTCCGTGGCAGCATCGGGTGCATGAATGAATTCCCAATGCCCGGGCCGGTGACTCCACTTTGGTAAGCAATCCGTTTGCTCTCGGCGGCATAGAGAGAACATTTTGCCACACTGCTACCATTTCCGGTGAAGCCGCCGGCAAAGTTAGGACTAAGTTGATCGGCCTTGAGCCAGCCAGGATTGATGCGCATATTGGCAAAGCCCGCGAGACTGCTGATCGGTGCGGTGGGAAGCTCAAGCATGGCGGCAGAGGTGACTTGTTCGTAAGCAGGAGCCCCTGAACCAAGAAACGCCTTTTCACCAATTTGCCCGACGATCTTGCTGACTCCAAACGTCGTGGTCTGACCGAAGTTCACGATGTAAGGGCAGTCCATCCTTTGGGTGTGGGCGATCGTGTCATCAAGGGACATATACATTCCGCTTCCAAAGTAGAACGGCGGTGCTTGAATCCAGTTGCGGCTGCGCCAATCTTTTGCCCAGTTGATACTGGGGTAATCAAACTTAAAAAGCCCCTTAATCGCCATTTGTGTATAAGCCACGATTTTCGGGTTACCATCAAAACTCCATGAGGCGAGGTTGCTGGCACCTAGTGGCGTGATCGGGGCGTTGGTCTGATCCGGAACGTGCGGGCTCCTCTGTAACCAGTCATTGCTATACGTCATGGGCAAACCGCCCGATCCGCCTGCAAACGTTGATTCGATGAACATCGCGCCCGGGGTGTTTCCATTGTTCACTCCGCCACCCCATTGGGCGCAGGAAAATTCATAGGAGGCACCTGGCTTCTCTGCTGGGGAAAAGGTCGTGACCGCACCAACCTTCCACTTTCGTTCATCCCCCGCGACCACCGCCGGATCGAACCCGGGAACAAGGTCAGTCGCAGTGCTTCCTCCGGTAGCGCTGTCGATGGTTGATTTCATGGAAAACACCTTCAATTCCCCCGGCTTGAAAATAATGTCACCGCCCCCCGAGGAAGTGAGGGTCCCACGGAAGTTCTTGGCTTCGAAGTAATCGTTCGTTCCTTTTAAGACACCGTTCAGGTAGAATTTCGAGTTGGTAGGCCACATTCTGTAAGCCTTGCTGGAGATTGACATTTGGCCCGTAGGAATGACTAACTCGGTATTATAGGGATTCCAGAAAGTGAAGACCGGGCTGTAGTATTGAAGGCAATTGTATTTTTGCGATCCCACGGGATTTTCCTTCGCTACCAAACTATAAACCAAAGTCAGCTTTGCAAGGACCGGCGCACGCCAGTAGTGGTTCGATCCATTCCATGGGGGACTTGTCTGATTAAGCGAAGTCGAAGTCGCGAAATCGGTCAATGGTTTCCCTCGATTCCAAACAAGTGCGCCTGACTTGCCGGTCTCCGTGGGGGTCGCATCGGTCCCAGAGCGATACATGCGGTAATAGTGCCGCATGTTCGTCCATGAGGCGAACTGTCGAGTGGGGATGGCGGGGTTCTTGGCTGACAGTTCAGAACTCATCGGCCGGATCGAGGGTTCCCGGATGTCGGTCGTGTTGAACTTGTAGGGAACAGGCAGCTGGGTACTGGACTTTTCAAACAACAAGCTGAGATCCTTCTTGAGGGAACCGCGGACGCTGGCGATTACCCCTTGGCTCGATGCGGTGAGGTCGAAGAAGCGTTCATCGACCTTGTCCTTGTCGATTTGCGCATTGCGCAGCGTGTTGGTGGTGATCAGCTTTTTGCCAAGGTCGGAAACGACGTCGAGTTTATCGTATCCGGCCAAGGCTCCGACGCCGACTTCCCCGGTGTCTCCTTGGGATTCTTGCCATTGGGTAGCAGCCAGGGTGCGAGGCTGTCCGGTCAGGCTGATTTTCGCCTTGTGGTTCTCAGGTCCGATCCACCAGGCGTATTTCCCGGTTTTCCCGACGGGGGTGAGGTAAGCGCGGGTGATGGTGTCTGCCTTGGCGCTCTTGCCGAGAGTTCCCGAGCCGATCAGGACCACCGAGTTCTTTTCATCCCAACCCAACAGCGTGGCCGGGGCCTTGAGATTGGTTTCCATGCCTGCGGGCAATGAGAGCAGCCAGCGGCGGAACATTTTCTCCCGTCCGGGGGTGTAAGTGTCGGCAATCTTCAACGGGCCACCGCCGCTGGGCGGCGTGTAGCTCGCATTGAGCCAGTCGCCCCAGGAATTGTAGCTGCCCATCCAATGGGACTGGGAAACTCCGGTGATTTCCTCGGTGTCGGTGCTTTCATCCAGGAGGGCGGACTCGCTGCTGATGCGCATGTCCGGACCCATCTCCTTTTGCAGTTCGCCCAACGCGACCATCAGAGCAAGCCGGGCATTGGCTCGGGCTTCCGCTTGTGCGGCCGCTTGTGAAGTGGCGCGGAGGGAAATGGTTGAAAGCGTCAGCAAGCCCACTGCGATCACCGTCAGCAAGATCATCAAAGAGAGCGTGACGACCAAAGCGAAGCCCTTGGCAGGCGGGCGACGACCGAAAAGAACATACATGATATTTACATGATACAGTCTTTTAGTATTCTTCATGGCTAGGAAAATAGACGAGTGATTAAGAAGGGCAAGAGATTAGATTTTCCAGTATGCGACAAATGGGCGGCGATTTGCGGCAGAATCTCCAGATCGCCGGATCAAACGGCCGTTGGGCGAGTGGTAGGGTAAGAATCATGGAAGTCCGGACCGGTCGACCGAGTAAGGAAAGCCCGCTTAAAATCGCATAAATCGACCATGATCACAAGACGGGAAGTGTTTGGGATTCGGCCATGCGCCGAGGCAGACCATCCCGGAGGAGGTGATCAGACTGGACAAATGATGCCGGTCCTCTCGAATCCACCCAACGTTACCGCCCCGCCCCTTCAAGATGAACTTTTTCAAATTTTCCGCCGGAATCCTCCTCGCCGTGTTTTTTCAATCTGCCTCCGCCGCCGAACTGACGGTTTCTAACTTGCGCTGTGAAAGCCGGACTGACCCGCTCGGAGTGGATGCCGCCCGGCCCGGGCTATCCTGGATCTTGTCCTCGCCCGCGCGCGGAGTCCGGCAATCCGCCTATCAGATTCTGGTCGCCGCTTCGGAACAAGCCCTCGCCAATGATCGCGGCGATCTGTGGGACAGCGGCAAGGTGGCGGGCGGCGGGCAGATTGGAATGCCCTATGCAGGAAAACCTCTGCTTTCGGGACAACGCTGCCATTGGAAAATCCGGGTGTGGGATCAGGACGACCAGCCATCGGGTTGGAGTCAGCCAGCGTGGTGGGAAATGGGTTTGCTTCGGCCTGAAGATTGGACCGGTGGATGGATCAATGACGGCAAAGCGACTCCAACCCGCGATGAAGATTTTTACCTCGAAGATCCGGCACCGCTTTTCCGCCGCGAATTGAAACTGGAGAAGACCGTCCGCAGTGCCCGGCTTTACCTCAGCGGACTCGGCTACTGCGAGGCGACCATCAACGGCCAGCGGATCGGCGACCACGTGCTCGACCCGGGTTGGACGGTGTATGGCCAGCGGGTGTTTTATAGCAGCTACGATGTCAGCGGACAATTGCGCGAGGGCGCGAACTGTCTCGGTGTGACACTGGGCAACGGTTGGTGGAACCCGCTGCCGTTGAAACTGTGGGGAGCCCGGAATTTGCGCAAGGAACTGGCGGTCGGGCGTCCGCGGTTTATCGCGCAACTCAATGTGGAATTTACGGACGGTTCGAAGCAATCGATCAGCAGCGATGTGAATTGGAAAGTGGCGGACGGACCACTGCGTTCCAACAGCATCTTTCTGGGGGAGATCCACGACGCACGCCTTGAACTGCCGGGATGGAATACCGCCGGTTTCAACGACTCCGAATGGCGTGCGCCGAAGGTCGCCACGGAAAGCATCGGTCGGCTGGTGGCTCAGCCGCAGCCGCCGATCCGCGTGCGTGATACATTTCCAGCGGTACGGGTCACGGAGCCGAAACCGGGAACCTTCATCTACGATCTGGGGCAGAATTTTTCCGGCTGGGCGGGCTTCCGTTTTAAGGCTCCCGCAGGAACCAAGATGGTCATGCGCTATGGCGAATTGTTGAATCAGGATGGCTCACTCAACCCGCTCACCTCCGTTTGCGGTCAAATCAAGGGCAAGCGCAAAAACAAGGCCGGCATCGCGGAGAATATCGGTGGCCCGGGGTCGCCGGAGATTGCTTGGCAGGCTGATAGTTACATCGCCCGCGGGGACGGCGAGGAGAATTATGTGCCGCGTTTCACCTTTCACGGTTTCCGATATGTGGAGGTCGTCGGGCTCGATCATGCGTTGCCATTGGCGGCCGTCACCGGGATGCGCTTGAGCTCGGACGTGCCGGACGCGGGCGGGTTCTCCTGCTCGAACCCGATGTTCAACCAGATCCAGGAAATTTGCCGACGCACCTTCTTGGCGAATTTGTTCAGCGTGCAATCGGACTGCCCGCATCGCGAGCGGCTCGGCTACGGCGGTGACATCGTGGCCACCAGTGAGACGCTGATGTTAAACTTCGACATGGAGAATTTCTATGCGAAAACCGCGACCGACTTCGGTGACAGCGCGAGGCCGGATGGAATGCTGACCGATACGGCTCCGTTCGTGGGGATCCAATACTGCGGCGTGGGCTGGGCCATGGCGCATCCCTTGTTGTTAGCGCAGGAATATCGCTATTATGGCAATCGCCGGCTCGCCGAGGAACAATACACCAAGGCGAAAAACTGGCTGCTGCTCGCCGCCGGGCAGTATCCCGATGGCATCGTGACCCAGGGTTTGAGTGATCACGAGTCACTGACTCCCACGCCCGCGCCGCCGATGGTGACCCCGCTGTTCTATCAGAGTGCGAAGCTTCTCGCCAGCTTGGCGCAGACGCTGGGACACTCCGAGGATGTGGTACAGTTCGAGGCCATCGCGGAGAAAACCCGGTTGGCCTATCAGCAACAATTTTTTGATGCCACGACCGGCAAAGCCGGCCACGGCACCCAAGGCAGCCAAGCGTTCGCCCTTTATTCGGATCTCATTCCGGCGGCTGGGCGGGGCAAAGCGGTGGATTATCTTTTGGCGAACATCCGTGACGAGCGAAATGGGCATCTTTCCACCGGGATCATGGGCACCAAGTTCATGCTGGACGTGCTGTCGCGGGAGGGGCATGCGGACGTTGCTTACAGCATCGCGGCGCAAAAGGATTTTCCTAGCTGGGGATGGATGCTTGCCAATGGCGCGACGACCTTGTGGGAACATTGGGAGTTGAATGAAAATACCTTTTCGCACAGTCATCCGATGTTTGGTTCTATCAGCCAATGGTTTATCAACTGGCTGGGAGGCATCCAAGCGGCTCCCGGAGCGGCCGGGTTTGACCGGGTGATCATCCGTCCGCAACCCGTTGGCGACTTGCAGTGGGTGAAGAGCAGCTACCCCTCGGTGCGCGGACGCATCGTGAGCGACTGGACGCGCGCGGATGGCAAGTTGAGCATGGATGTCACGATTCCCGCTAATACCACCGCGATGGTCTTCGTTCCAACGCGCGATGGGGCCCTTGTCACGGAGTCTGGCAAGTTCGCCGCCGAGGTGGAGGGCGTGAAGTTCCTGCGGCTGGATAATGGCGCGGCGGTTTATGAGGTTGGCTCCGGCATCTATCATTTTCAATCGCCGTTCTAGCCGATCGCAGCACCTTTGAAATCAGGATCCAACTAAACCCACCAAGTCATGAACCCACCATTTGCAGTAACGCTCGTCACCGCCTTACTGGCCGCCCGGCTTCTGGCACTGCCGGCCGGGGGGGAAACCCGGCCTAACATCGTCTATCTGATCGCTGACGAGTGGCGCGCCTCGGCGCTGGGCTATGCGGGAGATCCGAACGTCAAGACACCGAATCTCGACCGCCTCGCCAAAGAGTCGCAGAATTTCCGCAATGCGGTTTCCGTCGTCCCGGTGTGCACTCCGCATCGGGCCGCGCTGATGACCGGACGCTATCCGACTTCGACCGGTATGTTCCTCAATGACGTGCATCTGCCGGAGAGTGAATTGTGCATGGCCGAGATCCTCGGTGCTGCGGGCTACACATCGGGATACATCGGCAAGTGGCATCTCGATGGTAGCGGGCGCGAGGCCTATATTCCACCGGAGCGGCGCCAAGGGTGGGAATACTGGAAGGCAGCGGAATGCGACCACAATTACAACCATTCCCATTACTACACCGGCACTTCGGACGAGAAGAAATATTGGGAAGGTTATGACGCTTTCGCGCAAACTAAGGATGCTCAACAATATCTGCGTGATCACGCTGCGACGGGGCAGCCGTTCGTCCTGATGGTCGCCTACGGCACGCCACATTTCCCGTTCACTACCGCCCCGGCGGAGTTCAATGCGATGTATCCGCCGGATCAAATCAAGCTGCCGCCCAACGTCCCGGCGGCGATGCAGGCCAAGGCGCGGCAGGACGCACAAGGCTACTACGCCCACTGCACGGCGCTGGACCGAAGTATTGGAGATTTGTTAGGAACGCTGGCTGATACCGGACTGGCCGCGAACACCATTGTGGTTTTTTCCTCGGACCACGGTGAGACGCTGGGCTCGCACGGGGTCCGGCCGGCGAACAAACAGGTGGCTTGGAGTGAGTCGGCGCAGGTGCCGTTCCTGTTGCGCATCCCGGGAGTCGGCGGACGGGTCGTCGAAACGTCTTTGACCACCCCCGACGTCCTGCCGACCTTGTTGGGTTTGGCGGGCGTAAAAATCCCTGGCTCCGTCGAGGGAGAGGATCTTTCGGGGATGATTCGGGCAGGGCGCGATGAGGACCGAGCATCACTCTACATGGGGATTGCGCCATTTCTCACCA
>JBBQDJ010000210.1:0-6895 GCA_038319595.1 Verrucomicrobiales bacterium | reverse complement strand
TGAAGCCATCGACTTGCTGTCAAACCGCATCAATTGTGACGCCGGTATGGCCGTCCTTGTGGCAATCATTTCAGCCCTCAAGAAAACTCCGGTGCAACCAGGTATGGTGATCCTCGGCGACCTGAGCATTCAGGGCAACATCAAGCCCGTCACCTCGCTCGCGGAGCCGCTGCAAGTCGCCATGGAGAATGGCGCTCGCCGTGCCCTGATTCCTTTAGGCAACAAGCGGAACTTCTTGGAAGTGTCCGGTGACATCGCCGAAAAGGTGGACCCGATCTTCTTCTCAGATCCCCAGACCGCTGCCGCGAAGGCTTTGGGGATCTTGTAAAACTCTTGGAAACCTGCCAGGTCGCAGGTTCGAACCCACTAGCGTGTACCAGGCTGAAATTTACCGGGTGATCCGGAGATTTTCCTGCAGTGTCGCGGCGGACAGTTCGTTTTCCACGCGGCTGATCACCACAGTGGCGACGCCATTGCCGATGAAGTTGGTGATGGCGCGGCACTCGCTCATGAACCGGTCAATGCCAACCAGCAACGCGAGCGCTTCGATCGGGATTGCCGGCACCGCCTGCAAGGTCGCCGCCAGGGTGACGAAACCGGCACCGGTGACGCCGCTGGCACCTTTGGAGGTGATCATCGCGACGAGCAGCAGGCTGATCTGATGTTGCAAATCCAGCGGGGTGTTCGTGGCCTGGGCGAGGAAAACGGCACCCATCGCCATGTAGATGTTAGTGCCGTCGAGATTGAAGCTGTATCCGGTGGGCACTACGAGACCCACCGTGGAGCGTGAGCAGCCGAGGCGCTGCATTTTTTCGATCAGCGCGGGCAGCGCGGTCTCGGAGGAACTGGTTCCTAACACGAGGAATAGCTCATCCTTGATGTAGACGAGAAACCGGAAAATTGAGAAGCCCGCCCACCAGGAGATGCCACCGAGGACGACCACGACGAACAGGCCGGAAGTTAGATAGAAACCCGCCATCAGCCAAACCAGTTTCCCTAACGCCCCGAGTCCGTAACTGCCGACGGTGAATCCCATCGCGCCGAAAGCGCCGACCGGAGCCACTCTAACAAGAATATGCATGACACCGAAGAACACCCCGGCCGCGCTGTCGACCACATGGAGGACCGGCTTGCCCCGCTCGCCCATGGCGGCGATGGCGAATGCGACGAGAATGGCGACGAACAACACCTGTAACAGATCGCCCGATACAAAGGCCCCGATGAACGTGTCAGGGATGATTTTCAGCAGGAAATCCGTCGTGCTCAGGGCTTCCGCCTTCTCGGCGAAACCATGGCTGGCGTCGAGCGCAGCGGTGCTTGCATGAAATGTCTCGCCGACCGGTGTGAAGCCGACACCGGGCTTCAGCACATTCACCACGACCAGCCCGATGACCAGCGCGAGGGTCGATACGATTTCGAAGTAAATCAGTGTCTTGGCTCCGACGCGGCCAAGCTTCCTCAGGTCACCCATCGATGCAATGCCATGAACGACGGTGCAGAAAATGATCGGAGCGATCATCATTTTGACCAGTTTCACGAAGCCATCACCAAGCGGTTTCAGGGATTTTCCGAAATCGGGCCAAACATAGCCGACGACGATGCCGAGCGCCACGGCAACGAGCACTTGAAGATAGAGAACGCGATACCAAGGCTTACGGACGGCGGGGTTTTCCATGAACAGGCCCCAAGCAGATCATTTTCGCGATCATCGAACAACCACGGATCAACCCACTGTCGCGGCTGGATAGCCAACCCACCCAAATACCGGAAAAAGCTTCTGGATTCGGCTGCGGTTTCCCTTCTCAGTCGGGGCGGAAATCATGTTTGTCATCTCAACCGCCGCATTGAAACGAAACTCGGCGATCCTGCGCGAAGTCAAGGAAGCCGCTGGATGTCATCTGGTGCTCGCGCTCAAGGGATTTTCCTGTTGGAAAGCGTTTCCCTATCTGCGCGACGACCTGGACGGTTGTTGCGCCTCGGGACTGTGGGAGGCCTGGCTGGCGCGCGACCATTTCAAGAAACACGTGGTGACTTACTCGCCCGCCTACGACGAGAACGACATCGCGGAGCTCTGCGAGTTCACCGATCATCTGGATTTCAATTCGCTGTCACAGTGGTTCCGCTTCCGCGACATGGTGATGGCCCACCCGCGCTTCAAGCGGGGTGAACTCCTCTGCGGCCTACGGGTGAACCCGGAATGCTCCACCGGCGAGACTCCGATTTACGATCCCTGTGTTCCGGGTTCACGCCTCGGCATCACCGCCGAGCAACTCGCAGGAGTCGATCTAACCGGACTATCGGGTCTGCATTTCCACACCCTTTGCGAGCAGGATTCCGACGACTTGGAGAAGACTCTCGTGGCGGTGGACGAAAAATTCGGCCACCTGCTGCGATCCCCGCAATTCACCTATCTGAATATGGGCGGCGGACATTGGATCACCAAGCCGTTCTACGACCGCGAACGATTGATCCGTCTGGTTAGGGAAACACGAGCGAAATACGACGTGGCTGTCTGGCTCGAGCCGGGCGAAGCCGTGGCGATCCATACCGGCGTCCTGCGGGCCACCGTGATGGATGTGTTCGAATCCGCCGGTCACCGGCTCGTGATTCTATCCATTTCAGCGACCGCGCACATGCCGGATGTGATCGAAATGCCTTATCGTCCCGACGTGTTCCTCGTCGATCAAGCGCCATCGGATGCGAAACCGGCGGTCACCTTCCCCGGCGAGAACTATCATCCCGCGGGTGAATCCGGCGAGTGGCTCTATCGCCTCGGCGGTCCGACCTGCCTCGCAGGCGACGTGGTGGGGGATTTTTCGTTTCCGCGCGAACTGAAGGTCGGCGACACGCTGGTCTTCGATGATATGGCCCACTACACGATGGTGAAGACGACGACATTCAACGGCGTGAAGCATCCGGCCATCGCGCTGCTGCATGACGACGGCCATCTGGAGGTCATTCGCGAGTTTGGTTACTCGGATTTCCGCGATCGGCTCTCTTGAAACGGCCCGCAAACTTCCCACTTTCCGGAAGGCATCCAGAGGGATAGGCTTTCGAAAATCGATGCTAGCGAGATCCAACATCATCCTGCCAGGCACACTGCTCGTCGGCATCGCGCTTCTAGCAGTTTGGAAAATCTCGCCTACGCCAGAGATTCAGTCGGAACCCGTATCAACAAAATCCGAAAAACGCGCACCTCGTCTGGAGTCTCCATTACGGAAATCCCCTCCCGATCTTCTCGAAGACGACCTCCTGTCCATCTATCATCGGAAAGGAGCCGCTGCCGCGCTTGCTGCTGCTAAATCAACGCCGTGGCCGAATCGTGACGCCCGGGTCTTTTTCATCCTCAAGCAGTTGGCCTCCGAAGATCCTGAGTTCGCAGCCGCAGAATTGATGACGTCGGGCCTCGACACATTTCTCAAAGGCGCTTTGTTGGACACAATTCTGCAAAACTGGAAAGACGGCAGGAAGGCTTTGGATTGGGCTGAAAATCGACTCACTGGAGAACTCCATTGCAAGGCTCTTGGCGTAGCCTTGGGCACTCTTGTTAGGACGGAGCCAGAAGCCGCATTCAGCTACCTCGAAAAAATCCCTGCCTGTGACGCGCGGAAGCAAATCATCAGCGACTTATTTTCAGCGTGGGGTTCTCACAATCCAGAAACCGCGATGTTCAAAGCCAAAGAACTCGCACCGGAGGAAGCGAAATCCGCAATGGCGCATGTCGTCTGCGGCTGGGCATTAACCGATCCCGAAGCCGCCGCAGCCTGGGTTCTTAAATCCGCGCCAACCGATGGATGGTGGCTCGCCGGAATTTATCAAAGTTTGCTCAGGAAATCCCCAGAACAGGCACGACGGTGGTTTGATGCGCTGCCGGAGGGAGATGCGAAAAATACCGTCTCTCACAGTTCGAGCGGCGGCAACGCCATCGTGATGCCGGTATTCTCCAGTCGGATGAGAACCACCGATGACTCATGGGCCTCTAAACCGGTTTCAGAGAGAAACGACACTGACCTCATGAACTGGGCGATCCAAGACACCGAGGATGCCCGCTTATTCGTGGAACAGAACGGCAACAATCCGGCATTGAAACAACTCGCCGCCCAAGTCGCGAGTGCCATTTCCGGTAAAATCGGGCCGTCTGAGGCGATGGATTGGGCACTCCGGCTTCCGGTGGAAAACGGGAATCTTGATACAGCTCTTGGGCATGTGCTTTACGAGTGGGCCGAAAAGGATCCAGCGGCCGCTGCCCGAAAGCTGTAATCGATGACGCCAGAGCAAATCGGAAAAGCCCCCTTAATCCTCGTGAAAAGGTGGCTCAAACAAGACCCCGCCGCTGCCGCAGATTGGTCGGCGCATTGGAACGGCGGAAACCAAACAGAGATGATCGAGGACGTGATCGACGAATGGCCAAATCAGGACCCCGAAGCCGCCTATCGATGGCTGGGCAGTTTGCCCGCAGGTGCTGGTCGCGATGCCGGCATCCGCTCCCTGATCCGCCGGGAAAAAGGTTCTGCACTTGAGACTCTACCACCATGGATCGATCTGATCTCGGACCCCCGACTCCGCGATAGGGCGCGCCAAGAATTAAATCAACACTTGATGGGCGACGATTGACAGGTGAGACCTTGAAGCAACGCAGCGCATTAGGATTTGCCAATAAGGAGATGCGGTTTTAAACCCCATAGCGGAAGCGAGGATTCTATCCGGCGTTCAAATGGAAGAAAAGGGGTTTCAAACCCCTTCTCCATCGCCCCCTCTCGGGGCGCATCCCTTCTTGTTCACAAAAGACGCTTGCCAGCAGGAATAGGTCTGTAAAAAACCTTGTGGCATTTCGTTGCCGACCATAGGCACCCGAAGCTCGGAAAAACCTGATGAAAATCGCCGTCACCCTCTCACAAGTCCCCGAAGCACTTCAAGGGCCCTTCGTTTTCCGCACTCCGCTTCCCGAGGCTTTTGCTACCGCCGCAAGCATCGGCTTCGACGCGGTGGAGCTTTTTCTGCCCGGTCCGGATTTCATCTCCGTGGAAGATGTCAAATCCCTCGCCGAGGATAACAGCCTAGCCATCGCTGCCGTCGGAACAGGCGCTGGGATGCTCCGACACGGACTCTCTCTAACCGACACGGATGCCGGGAAACGCGAGGCAGCGCTCGAGTTCATTTTCTCGATGATCGACTTCGGCGGAACGCTAGGCGCACCGGCGATTCTCGGTTCCATGCAGGGCCGGAAAACTCAGGAGGATTCCCTCGACCAACTCGCCGCAGTGCTTCGTCGATGTGATCAACATGCAGCCACCCACGGCGTGCCATTCATCTACGAGCCGCTCAACCGCTACGAGACCAATCTCTTCAATCGCCTTGGTGACGCCGCCGCTTTTCTCGAAACCCACGGACTCACTAACACCGTCCTGCTTGCCGATCTCTTTCACATGAACATTGAGGAAGCGGATCTACCCGCAGCCATCCTTGCCGCAGGCAAACACATCGGCCACGTTCACTACGCGGACTCGAATCGGCAGGCGATGGGCTTCGGTCACACCGCCGCTGGCCCGGTGATCTCGGCGTTGAAAAAAATCGGCTATTCCGGCTATCTTTCCGCAGAGATTTTCCCTCTACCCGATCCCGAAGCCGCTGCCCGACAAACACTCTCCTCCATCCGTTCCTTTTTCTAACCATGAAAACTCGACCACTCGGCAAATCCGGCATCGACCTGCCGATTCTTTCCTTCGGCGCATCCTCGCTCGGCGCGGAGTTCCGCTCCGTCGCTCTCGACGAGGTGATGCTCTCGACCAAGACCGCCATCGACCTCGGCATGAACTTTATCGACACCTCACCGTTCTACGGTCGTGGCATGTCAGAGGTGATGCTTGGCCTCGGACTGAAGGGGATCCCGCGTGACAAGTATCTGCTAGGTTCCAAGTTGGGCCGCTACTCGGATCGGCATTTTGATTTCTCCGCCAAACGCGTCGAAGAGTCCGTGCACATTTCACTCCAGCGCATGGGCACCGATTACCTGGACGTGATGCTGCTTCACGACGTGGAGTTCGTGCCGCTGCCGCAGATCTGGGAGAAAACCTTACCTGCCGTTTTAAAATTGAAAGAGCAGGGAAAAGTCCGCGCCGTAGGATTTTCCTGCTACCCGCTCAAGACATTCCATACCGTGCTCGACCACGTGGAAGACCACATCGACTGCGTGCTTGGCTACAATCGCTACACGCTCCAGAACACCACCTTCGTCGATGACTTGCTTCCGCGCCTTGAAGCGAAGGGCATCGGCGCAATGAATGCCGGGCCATTTTCCGCACGCCTTCTCACCAACGCTCCCCTGCCCGAATGGCTAAAGGAACCGGAGGATGTGAAAGCGGCCGCCCGCGCCGCTGCGAAGCATTGCGAAGACCGTGGCGTGGACATCGCGCAACTGGCACTGCAATTCTCCTGTGAACATCCCGGACTCGCCACCACCATCGCCGGATCCGCAAATCCCGCAAACATCCGCAAGTGGGCGGAGTGGCTTGAGAAGCCAATTGACCGAGAACTGTTAGCCGATGTTCTTGCGATTTTCGCTCCAGTTAAAAATCTCGGCCATCTCGAAGGACTCCCAGAAAACAACTAAGGAGAAGGGATTTGAAATCCCTTTCACAACCCCAGCCAAGTCCCCATCCTTCGCAAAGGGATTTAAAATCCCTTCTCCATATCTGATCCATGCCCGCAAAATAGAAAGTCATCAACAAAACTCTTCCTCCGCGATCCATGCGCCTCAACCCTTTTCCCAAATAACCCATAACTTCTAACCAATAACTTTCCCCCATGCAAGCCATTGAATTCACCGCTCCCGAACAGATCAACGTCATTGATCTGCCAGAACCCACCGCTCCCGGCCCGGGGGAGGCACTCGTCC
>JBBQDJ010000209.1:0-6963 GCA_038319595.1 Verrucomicrobiales bacterium | reverse complement strand
GCCTCAGTTGTGTTGCGTCGTGTGACGGCTGTATTGGAGCTCAACGCCCTTGGGAATCAGGCGCTTGCGGCCTTTTTGGCGGCGGCGGCGAAGGATGTCGCGGCCGGATTTAGTGGCCATGCGGGCCCGGAAGCCGAATTGGTTTTTCCGTGTGCGCTTGGATGGCTGATAGGTGCGTTTGCTCATGGCGTGTGTGCCTCAAATAAAGGTTCGTGATCCGTCCGGTGTCCGGCTCGGGGCGCGCACTCTAGGTATCGGAAACCGCTTGTCAACCCACCAATGGCTGGAAATCGTGATTTTTTGTCGTCCAAGGGTTCAGGGGAATTTTCGATGGTTGCAATGATTTCCTTCCATGGCACGTAATCCACCGATGCGTCTCTACTGGCTGGTTTTTCTCGCTCTGCCCGGATGGTCGGTAGCCGATGAATCCTCACCGGCGTTCGATGCGGCCCGCAAGGTCCTTGAGACCCACTGCCTCGAATGCCACACCGAAGATCAGGCAAAAGGGGAGCTGTTGATGACCACGCGGGAAGGATTCGTCCGGGGAGGGCAAACTGGCTCATCCATCAAACCCGGTGATCCTGACGCTTCGGAACTTATCAAACGGCTGCTTCTCCCCGCCGATGACGACGATCGGATGCCTCCGAAAAAGAAATACGAAGTGCTTCCAGCCGCTGAAATCGCCGCGCTTGCCAATTGGATTTCGGCAGGAGCTCCCTGGCCCGAGGGGGAAATACTCTCCCCCATCGCGAAAACCGCCCTGCCCCGGTGGGATGCGGCTCCTGACCCCCGAATCGTCTCGATCGAGGCCTTTCCGAATCAAATCTCGTTGGAGTCAGCGGCCGATTTCCATCATGTGATCGTGATCGCGCGATTCAAGGACGCCTCCACCCACGACGTGACCCAACAGGTAAAACTCACGTTGGCGGATGATTCGTTCGCGAGACTGAGCGGCACTTCGTTGACACCGAAGAAGGACGGTTCCACCCAACTTCGGATCGACTATCGCGGGTTGGCAACGGTGGTGCCGGTCGTCGTCAAGGATGCGGACAAGCCGCGGCCGATCTCGTTTCAACTGGATGTGATGCCGGTGCTCACCGCCGCCGGGTGCAATACGGGTTCCTGCCATGGTTCGGCCCGCGGCCAGGACGGCTTTCACCTTTCGCTTTTCGGATACGATCCCCAGGGCGACCACTACCGCCTCACCACTGAAATGGCGGGACGCAGGATCAATCTCGCGGTCCCCGAGGAATCCCTGATTCTCACCAAGGCCATCGGTGCGGTGCCTCACACCGGTGGCAAGCTGATGAAGCCCGGCAGTCCTTTCTATCAGACGCTGGTGGGTTGGATCCGCGATGGCGCGAACGAGGACCAAGGGGAGATACCTCATCCGACGGGGATTGAAGTCCAGCCGAAACAGGTCGTTTTGACGGGCACAGATGTTAGGGTTCCACTCAGTGTCCGTGCCACCTATTCGGACGGCACTGACCGTGATGTTACCACGCTTTCCCGATTTTCCAGTTCGAATGACAACTCGGTCACGATCCAGCCCCGCGGCGGGCTGGCTGCTTCTAGCAACCGTGGCGAAGCATTTTTGCTCGCCCGTTTCCATACGTTCACCGAGGGCTCGCAGGCCATCGTGGTGCCTGCCGGCCTTGCCTACGAGCGGCCCGCCTTCGAACCGCACAACTACATCGATGGCCTCGTCGCCGAAAAGCTCAACAAACTGCGGATCATTCCCTCGGATCTATCCGACGACGAGTCGTTCCTCCGCCGCGTCTATCTCGACATCGTGGGAGTGCCGCCAACAGTCGATGAGCGCAGCCGGTTTCTGACAGATGCCCGTAGGGAGAAGCGCGAGGCGCTGGTGGATGAGTTGTTAGGACGCAAGGAGTTCACCGAGATGTGGGTGATGAAATGGGCTGAACTGCTCCAGATCCGCACCTTCAACGTCAACGGCCAGCAAGTGTCCTACAAGGCCGCGCTGAACTACTACCAATGGCTCCGCGAGCGCATCGCAGGCAACGTGCCTTTCAATGAACTGGTGAAGGAATTGCTCTCTGCGAAGGGCGGGACTTTCTCTAGCGCCGCCACTAACTTTTTCCAAAGCGAGGTGGATGTGCTCAAGCTGACGGAAAATGTGGCGCAGGTTTTCATGGGCACGCGCATCCAGTGCGCGCAGTGCCACAACCATCCGTTCGACCGCTGGACCATGGATGATTACTATAGTTTTGCGGCGTTCTTTGCCCAAGTGAAACGAAAGCCTGCCGAGGATCCGCGGGAGCGGGTGATTTTTGACGGTGACGGTGAGATCCAGAATCCGGTGAGTAAAAAGAACATGTCTCCCAAATTCCTCGGCGGCCCGAAACCGGAGATCAAGGGGCAGTCGCGACGCGAGTCCGTAGCAGGGTGGTTGGCCTCTCCCGAGAATCCCTGGTTTGCGAAAAACGTGGTCAACATCGTCTGGGCCCATTTCAACGGCGTGGGCATCGTCCATCCGGTGGACGATGTGCGGGTCTCGAACCCGCCCTCCAACCCAGAACTGCTCGACGCACTTGCTGCTAAATTCGTTTCCTACAATTACGATTTCAAGAAGCTCGTCCGCGACATCTGCACTTCGCGGACCTATCAGCTATCCACTCGGACTAACGGGACAAACCTCACCGACACGCGCAACTTCTCCCACGCGATGATCCGTCGGGTGCGCGCGGAGGTTCTGTTGGACTGCATTTCTCAGGTCACCGCCACGCCTAACAAATTCAAGGGGCTTCCCGCCGGCGCGCGTGCCGTGCAGATTGCCGACGGCAACACCACCAACTATTTTCTAACCACCTTCGGCCGCGCTACCCGGGCCACGGTGTGCTCGTGCGAGGTCAAGATGGAACCGAACCTGTCCCAAGCACTCCACCTGCTCAATGGCGACACCACCCAAGAACGCATCCGCCAAGGGAAGCAGGTGGAGACGATGCTCAACGCGAAGAAGAGTCCCGAGGAAATCATTTCAACCCTCTATCTCACCGTGCTCAGCCGTTCGCCCACCGACATGGAGCGGGAGAAGCTCCTGGCTGCCGTCACCAGCGATCCAGCAAAGGTTCGTGAGAGCCTCGAGGACATCTTCTGGGCCTTGCTGAACTCCAAGGAATTCATTTTCAACCACTGAACCTGCCAAGAGCAATGTACCGGAGATGCACCCAGAGGGCATCGCAAACGCAGATGGACATTGATTTAAGAAACTTCCGAAGAAGTTCAGTTTCACCCCGACGGTGAAACTGACAACCGTCGCCTACTCTTCGAGTATCTGCGTTAATCTGCGGTTCAATTTTCCTCTTTAAGCTGAAGCCGCCGCCTTCGGTGTTGCCATTCAAAAAAAACCCGGCCGAGATGGGCCGGGTTTAAAGGGACTTGAAGTCCGTTTTGAGGTCACTGATCAGTTCCCACAGCGAGGATTCACATCCGTCACGGGAGGAGGAAAGATTGGCGGCGTAGGCGTGATTGGAGGATAGGATGGCGGGAGGTCGAGAGGATTAGGTGTTGGTGGAGCGTAGATCGCTGCGGTTTTGGAATCCTTGGAATCTTGAGCGTCTTTCGAATCCTTGGAGCTCTTGGAGCTGTAAACGTCGGCGTCACCACTATTGGGATCCAGCCGGGCGAGCAGAGCCTGCACTTCGGCGACGGACTCCGGCATGGTGGCGATCGCGCACTGGGAGATCATCCGCATGTTTTCAGGAGAGGCCGTGATGGCGGTCTCGACGATGGAAACCACCAGGGCGACGTCCGCTTCGCTCGCCCTAATCGCCGTTTTGACCACTTCGCAAGAGCAGGATGAATTGGCGGAGACTTCGGATTCGACGACTTCGAGGACCTTCGTGATGTCCAGCTTGACGCGTTGTTCGACGGACAGGGCGACCTTGGAACAATCTGATGCCGATTCCCGTTTGCCGGATTCCCGATAGACTGCGGAAATCAAAGCGAGTCCGGTTTCGAGGCTTCCTGCGGAAACTTCGTAAGGCTGAGTACCCGCGCTGACGGCGACTTTTCGGTAAGGGGAAGGATTCCGAAGAACGTCCAGGTCGATCACTGAATCCACCTGCTGCTTGCGAGTATCGCTTGAATCGAGCGTGCGGACATCTTGAGCCGCAAAAACCGGATGGCCGCTGGAGATGCTGCCTTGGGCCTTTTCGATCTCAGGGACTTCATATTTGTCGGGGAGAGAGGAAATCTCCTTGAAACGTGACGTCTCGGCAGCGTCAGGCTTGTTAAGGTCGGAAGGTGACGGGGTGCCTTCGAGATTCTGAGCGGAGAGCGGAGCAATCGCGCTGAGAAACACTAAGACAACCATGTGGGGGGACACTGGAGTTTTCATTGGGGGTGGGGGGAACACCGAAAATTTAAACTTCCGATGAGGTTATTGGCAAACCTTGATTTTTTTGCTAAATATGGAATTTGAAATTTTGTCTAAATGGCATTGATGGTAAACGACTTAAGATCTAAAAATGGTTAAGTTTTCTTTAATATCAAGAAAGCTTGGAAATACGATGTTTTTTATAATTCTGCAAAATGATCTTCCGCAGAGCTACAAGGCCGAGGATCAAGGAGTCGTCTCTGACTGAGTTGGATGAGAGAAACCGACCGCGTCCTGAATGAATCCAAGCTTCATAGAAGTGGTGGAAGTTGCCGCGTAGCTGGCTGGAATCGGTCACTTCAAATCAGCCCCATTGCGTTCCAACGGTCACCGTGATTACTTTGCACGCGAAACGACTGCCGCCCGCACATTGCGATGATTGAGACCCCACGACAAATTTTCGCCCGTTTTGAGCGTGGTGAGATTGAGAGAGATGAATTGCATGCTCTAATGGCCCTCCACGCTCGCGAATTGATTCACGAAATGGAGGAGGATTATCAGAATCCAGCGTCGGCATGGATCGAGAGCCTCTTGGCAAGGCGTGCCACTGGTAAGCTCGTCCGGCGCCACAGCGCCCGATTGGTGCGTGAGGTGCTGATCGCCCTTTCCGAAGTGATCGATTTTCCTCCGTTCCGGTATTTGTGGAACGCGTCGCATCCGGACATTCCGCTGCATTGCTTCTTCCGGATCCGGCGGGAACCGGTTTTCAGAATTCTCAGCCTTGAATCCAAGGCAGGTGAAATCAGTGTGGTGACCGAATACGGTGAGGCAGCGAAGGGCAAGGCGACCCGCCGTTCCTTCCGGCTGAAGCGGGACGGCTTTTGGAAACTCAAAGTCGAGACGGATTAGGGCGGGGTGACCGAAATGAAGGGGGTGATCTTCTCCAGAATGGAGGGGCCGATGTCTTTGGCTCTCAAAAGGTCCTGAAGATTCTTGTAGGGTCTGCCTTCGATGATGCTCAACGCCTTTTTCTCGCCGATTTGTGGCAAGGACATTAGTTCGTCGCGGGATGCGTGGTTGACGTCCACCGGGTGCTCTTCCTGAGCTTTGTCGGTTCCTCTGGCCGTTTCGAGCTCGCTGGTTTCCTCGCGGGCCTCCTTTCTGAAATCAGCCAGCTTGGCCCAATCCGTTTTTGCCCAAGCTCCTCGCCCCGCGCGGGCGGCGGTGAGTTCGAGGTCGGCGAGTTGCTCCCGCCACTCCGTTCCGCGGGTTCCGTCCGGGAGTTGGCGCACCACCCCGAATGCCCGGGCTAGACCTTTCATCACTAGCTCAGCGGAAAGATCCTTTCCTTCCGAGGTCTCTACGAAACCGTAAATTCTCTCGAACCGTCCGTCACCCCTACCATCGGCAAAAGTGGTGTGGACGGTGAACGGATTTGAGAGCAACCGGATCGTCTCTGTTTTGGCCGCCTCGCCCTGGGATTTTGCGACGAGAATGTCATTGATCCCGAAGTAACGACGCTGATCCCGCAGCCGGCGGGCGTTGGAATCGTCTCCGTTGACGTGCATCTCGATGCAGTCCGCACCATACAGCCTCACCGTTTGCTGCTTTCCATCGGGGAATTTCACCGCGAAGCTGTCGCCGTCTGCCCATTCGGTCTCTACCAGCGTGCAGCCCGTAAATTTCCTGAGTTCCTCGCCCGCATAAGAGGTGATAACTGATAGATAAAGCGCCAACAGACAACGAGTCATGCCGTTTTGTGGCATTTTCTTCGGCCCGCGGCAAGGCGGCAGCCAAGGTGATAGAGCGGGAGTCGCCCACTGCCGGATTCCGGGAGGACGCCACGGTGGGATTGAGAGTGCCCTTGATTGGAGGCCACCTGAGCGCGAGGAAAACTTTTCAGGCCAGACTCCGAATTTTGCGGTTGCCCTAATCGCGAGACTTGCTAAACCACTGCCGCCGCTACCCCCAACTGGTCGCGGTCTCGTTTCATGCCTCGGTAGCTCAGTTGGTAGAGCAGTTGACTCTTAATCAATTGGTCCTTGGTTCGAATCCAAGCCGGGGTACTTCTTTACTTTCAACGACTTAGAGAGTCGAAAGGTTTACTTTTTTCTTGCGCAAAAAGTGCTTTCTGTTAGCTCACTGTCACTTTCCGACTGCGCCTCTGGTGCCTTACACCTAGCGGTGGTTCTGATGTCGGCGCCGTCCCTTGGCACTTCCTGATTTTGCTGCTGCCTGTCACTCTTCTCGTGGCATAGCGACGCGTGTCGGCGACGAGGCCCGTCGTTCCACTGCTCTTCGGCTCTGGCTGGTGGCGGTTCCAGTGACCCGTCTGGATGCGTCGCGGGTGTTCATCTCACTCATCTCGGTGCGTTCCATCATGGCGTTGAGGGATCTGAAGTTACGCTCGATGAACCCGATCAGGTCCATCGGGTCGTATTCGACGGCGACTTTGGGCTGGCCGAGGCGTTTGAAGCCTCGAAGGTTCGGTAGGATACAGAACACTGCTTGTCGAGTCAGACATCGACCTCGACGACGGCTCTAGCAACTATGAAATCTATAACAACCTCATGCTCACCGGCGGCCTCAAGTTCCGCGAAGGCTATGGCCGCAAAGCCTAT
>JBBQDJ010000208.1:0-6963 GCA_038319595.1 Verrucomicrobiales bacterium | reverse complement strand
ACGGCCGACGGGGATCATCGCGTCGATCGACATGATGCCGGTTTGCACGGGAACGGAAACGGACTTCCGCTTGATGATGCCCGGCGCGATTTTTTCCATCGGATAGTAAGCGGCGGCGGCGATGTCGCCCTTGCCGTCGATGGGGGCACCGAGCGCATTGACGACGCGGCCGAGAACGGCTTCACCGACAGGCACGGAAAGAAGTTTGCCGGTGGTGCGGCACTCGGCACCTTGTTTAACCGCAGCATAGTCACCGAGAAGCACGACACCGACTTCGCTCTCTTCAAGGTTGAGCGCCATTCCGGTGACGCCGCCACCGAACTCGATCATCTCATTGAGCATGACGTCTGAGAGACCTTCCACCTTGGCGACGCCGTCACCGACGCTGCGGACAGTGCCGACATTTGATTTTTGGACGGACGACGCGATGCCGGCGATCTGTTGTTCGAGTTCCTGGAGGATGCTGCTCATGGCAAATATTCAGTTTTTCAGTTAAAGTTTTTCGGCAGGTATAAATACGTTAGAAAGCGTTGGCGAAGCGGTCGATACGGCCCTGGACGGAACCGTCGAACACATCGTTGCCCACGCGGATGCGAAGGCCTCCCAGAAGCGCGGGAGTCACTTGATATTGGAAGTCGAGGCCATCACCGTATTGGTTCGCGAGACCGGCGATCACCCGTTGGCGGGTGGACTCGTCCAGTGCCACGGCGCTTTCGACGGTCACCTTGCGGCGTCCGAGCTCAAGCCGGGTCAGGGTGTGCAGGGCGGCGAGGATCGCGCGATAATCGCGCGGCTTGGCAGCGATCAGGCTGTTGATCGCCTGACGCAGCTTTGATTCGTCAAACCGGTCGCCAGTTTGGCAAAGCCCGAACAGGCGGCGGGCGGCAGCGGCGGCGGTTTTGGAAATCTTCATGGGCTATTGGAAAAGGAAACGGAGAAATCAACCTTCGACCTTGGCGAGAGCGTCCTCGTTGATGCGCTTCTGGTCGTCTGCGGTGAGGACCTTGCCAGTCACCTGTGAAGTCGTGAGAGCAACCAAGCGGCCGAACTCGCTCTTCAAGTCGGCGACGAGGCGATCGCGGTCTGCTTTTGCAGCGGCTTCCGCCTTGGCGAGGATCTGTTGGGCGCTGGCGATGGCTTCTTGGGCCTTTTGCTCGGTGAAGGAGGCGGCACCTTGTTTGGCCTCGGTGACCATGCGGACCGCTTCGTCGTTGGCCTTCGAAATCGCGGCGGCAGTCGTTTCGACGGAGTCGGCGAGTTGACGCTCGATCAGCTTGATTTTTTCCTCGCCGGAAATGATGCGGGCGCGGCGCTCTTCAAGCATTTTCAAAATAGGGGCGAACGCGAATTTCTTGAGCACCAAAAGCACGATCACGATGTTCACGATCTGCGCTCCGAGAAGCCATCCTTCGACATGGAATGTCTTGATGATGGATTCGAGTGGGTTGGCAGAACCGGGCGCGGCCTCGGCTGTTGCCGCAAGAACGTTGATGTAATCTAGCATGGCGCTGGTGGCTGGTTTGAAACAGTGAAAGGAAAAGAGAGGAAAGGAAGCCGGCGGGTGATTCACCCGCCGGCTTGGAAGAATTACTTAACAAGAACGGCGACGAAGAAGGCACCTTCGACGAGCGCTGCAAGAATGATGGAGAGCGTGAGGATCGCGCCGGACGCACCTGGGTTGCGGCCGGTTGCTTCGGCGGCTTTCGCGCCGAGGAGTCCGATGCCGAGGCCGGCGCCGATGGCGGCCATGCCGTTTTGCACGCTGCCGGTGATTTCGCCGAGGAATGGGCTGAGGTCGATGATGGTGTTCATGAATTTATATTAGTGTTACTGTGTTGGTTTTTCCGCTCCCCACGATCTTGTCATGGTCAGGGCGGGAAAGGATCAATGGGCTTCTTTGTGGTGATCGTCGCCGTGGTCGCAGATCAGCTTGAGGAAAACGGAAGTCAGAAGCATGAAGACGAGCGCCTGGATCAGACCAACCAGCAGCTCAAGGAAGTAAAAGGGCAGCGCTGGAAGAAACGCAATCTGCTTTGGCACCAGAGTCATCATGGTTTCCAACATCGTTTCACCTGCGAAGATGTTACCGAACAATCGGAAGGAAAGCGCCACCGGGCGGAGCAGGATCGAGAACACCTCGATCACGCCGACCACGAAGAAGATGACGATCATGAAAATTTTCATGAAGCCGCTGAAATGACCTTTCGGAGCGAAAATGTGTTTCAGGAAACCCACGAGTCCGTTTTCAGACACCGCCCAGTAAAACCAAAGCGCCGTAAAGATGAGCGACAGCGCCGCCGTCATGTTGAGGTCGGCATTTCCGCCGCGGAACCACGGGATGAAATCTTTATGGCCATTTCCCACCGCTTCCCAGCCAATCGTGCCGACGCCGGGAAGCAATCCGATCCAGTTGGTGATTAAAATCAAAATGAACACACCACCGAAAAACCAAAAAGTGCGCTTCACGAGATGAGTTCCCAAAATGCCTTCTAAGAAATTGTAAAGACTCTCCACCAACCACTCGGCGAGATTTTGAAGTCCGGTCGGAACCGCCTTCATCTGACGCGTCGCCACCTTCGCAAACGCGATCACGATTAGTGCCGCGACCCAGGTCATGATCATCGAGTTGGTGATCGGCAATTCTCCGAAAATCTTCTCCGCATGCAGTGGCAATGCGTGATGCCCCCCCTCTTCCGCGGCAAACGCGGCCAGTGGGCTCAGGATCCAGAAAATAACGGTAGAGAGGAAAAATCGCATGCGAGAAACCCGCTGACGGTGGGCGCGGGGTCTTTAAAGGATCGTCACCATCCTTCGCAAGATCTATTTGTGAAAAATTTCACAAGCTCTGGAGAATCCTTTGTTCATCGACATCCCAGTGCCTTGCGAGGGCGGGATTCAGTCAACGAATCTCTCAAGATCGGGTGGTCGAAGAGCTTGGTTAGGGCTTCGGATGGTCGCTCTTGATATCAGCCCTCCCGCACGCGGAACGGTGACGTTGAACCGGGTCGATCCGGCAACGAAATACCATGCCTCCGATCGCGCACATCTTGACCTAACCGAAAAATCGTGCATCCTTCAAGCTGCTCTCGAACCTCAATTCATCCCGACCCGGCACCCGGAATCCCCGATAAGTCAAGCAGTCGCTGGAAAAATTCGCGAGAGTTTGATCAGATTTTCTCTTGCCAACAACCAACCACATTCGCAGAAACGTCGCTGCCATGAACAAAGCTGAACTCATTGATTCCATCCAAGCCGCCCTCGGAAAAGACGCCACCAAGCGTGCTGCCGACGAAGCCCTCGAAGCCGTTCTCTCTTCTATCGCCAAAGGTGTGAAGAAGGACAAGAAAGTCCAAATCATCGGGTTTGGAACATTTGAAGTTAAAAAGCGCGCCGCTCGCCAAGGTCGTAACCCGAAGACGGGTGAAGCCATGAAGATCGCCGCCTCAAAGTCGGTTGGCTTCAAGCCTTCCTCCGTCCTCAAGGGCAGCCTGTGATTGATCGGGGCCTAGGCCTCGCTCGCATCCATAAAAAACCAAAAAAACCCCGGCCATCAGGTCGGGGTTTTCTTTTGAGCGAATCGACGATCCCGAGCCATTCTCCAGGTTGGGTAGACACCGCTCCTCCGATCCGCTAAGCCCTGCGCGGGAAAGACCGCTTCAAGCTCCATGAAACCACGAATCACTCTAGCAGAAACCGAATTGACCGACGGCAACATCCTCGCCCTCCAAGAACACGACGGACGCAAGTTCCTCCTCGTCCACGGCCAGCAGATCTGCGGCCCTGCCACCCGCGCCGCCGAGGAGGAACTGGCCCGGCTCGCCTGCGCACCTTTCCGCCCGGCTCGCCAGCCGAAGATCTGGTTTTGCGGTCTCGGCCTCGGCCACACCATCGCCGCGGTCGCCAAGGAACTTCCCCAGAAGCGCGCCAATTTCATCGTGGCCGAGCCGATGGCTGCGATTCCCGAGTGGCACCGCGCTCACATTCCCGACAGCCCGCTGCTCACCGATCCTCGCATTCTGCTAGAAAATGATTGTAGCCCGCAAGCGCTCATCCGCCAGGCGGGATCGCTCCACGCCATCCTCGTCCATCTCGACGCCTCACCGACCGGCCCGCGCAACCGCACCTGGATCGACGAACGCCGCTGGGTTTCCGCAGCCTTCGAGGCGCTCCAACAAGGCGGGCTGCTCGCCATCGCCGGATCCCGTCACGTCGCCGATCTCACCCGCCGTCTTCAGGGTTCCGGTTTCGAAGTCGCCGAATTCACCGTCCCCTCCTCGCCGAACGCGAAGAAACCGCGTTTCCTGCCGATCTGGCTCGCGCGGAAAGGCAAACCCGCGGATTGATCTTTCGCGGATGGCGTGTTTCACTGCGTCGTCCCATGGCCCGTATCACCCCTTTGCACCTCATTCCCGCTCTGATCGCCGCCGCTTCACACGCCGGTGAAATCACGATCGAACCACAACCGTTCGTGATCGAGAAATCCGTCAGTGCCGTCGCGCTTCCCGGTGGCGACTGCCTCTTGATCCAACTCGACCCAAAGGCATGGGCCGATTTCTCGATCTCGAAAATCACCGCAAATGGCAGCAAGGTTACGAAAGGCGACGTGATGGTCAGCTTCGATTCCGAAGACATCGACAAGAAACTCGTCGATGCCCGCCGCACCTTGGAATCAGGTGGTCTTGCCCTCCAACAGGCCGAGCTCGACCACAAAATTCTCCAGGAAATGGCACCTAACAAACTGGAAGCCCTCCGCCGCGCCGCAGGGATCGCCACGGAGGAGAACGCCTACTTCACGAAAATCCGCCGCAAGTCCGAAGAGGACATGGCCACCCAGTCGCTCAAGCGCAGCGAGCAGATCCTCGGCAATCAGCGCGAGGAACTGCGCCAGCTCAGCAAAATGTATCAGGCGGACGACGTCACCGAGGAGACCGAGGAAATCATCCTCGTCCGCCAGCAGGACGCCGTCGCCTCCGCTGAGTTTGCCCTCCGCATGGAAACCCTCGATCACAAGCGCACCCTCGAAGTCAAGCTGCCACGCGAGGCGAAGGTCCTCGCGGATGCCGAGCGTGACAGCGCCATCGCCCTCAAGAAAGCGGAAGCCGAGGTCCCTCGCTCCATCGAACAAAGCAGGATTCAGCTCGAATCCATGAAAACCGCGAGCCAACGCGCGAAGGCCGACCTCGCCGACCTCGAAGCCGACCGCGCCTTGTTTGAAATCAAAGCCCCCGCCGATGGCTTTTTCTATCATGGCCCCATCGACAAAGGCCGCTGGACCCCTGGAAAAGTCGCGGAAACCCTCGTCCTCCACGGTCGCCCGCCGGTTCACACCGCGTTCGCCACCTTTGTCCCCGGCAACGCCAAGCTAAACCTCGTTTCATTTCTCGACGATGCAACCGCCCGCGCGCTCAAGCCGGACTTGGCAGGGACCGCTACCCTCGCCGGACGAGAAGACGTCGAAATCCCCGTGAAACTCGCCACCCTCGCCACCGCCCCGGCACCGGACGGCACCTACCGCGCGGACTTCTCCCTCACCTGGCCCAAGGAACTAACACCCGCCACCGGGGCCACCGCACAGATCCGCCTGATCGCCTATCAGAAACCCGCCGCCGTCGTCGTCCCTAACAAAGCGCTCACCTTCGGAGCCACCGGCTGGACGGTCGAGGTGAAGCTGGCCGATGGAAAAACCGAACACCGCCCGATCAAGCGCGGCCGCGTATCCACCGATGATACCGAAATTGTCTCCGGACTCGAAGTCGGCCAAGTGATTCTCGTTCCTTGAACGAGAGGCGAAAGAATCTACAACCAAGAACCAAGAAAAGAGGACTCCGTGCATTTTCCAAACTCTTGCGTCCGTCCATTTCTGATTCTTCCTCTCTATCTTTTTACTGGATTCTCGATTTTAGTCTCTCCCCTCTCCTCTCACGCGGCTGAAATCTCCCCCACTCCCGCCCCCACTCCCGCCGCAATCGACGCCTCCATCCGGCGCGGCGTCGATTTCCTCATCACCCATCAGAATCCCAACGGCTCCTGGGGCAGCGCGCGGAAGACCAAGAATCTCAATATTTACGCGCCACTTCCCGGCGCCCATCAGGCCTATCAGGCAGGCGCGTCCGGCCTTGCTTTGACCGGCCTCATCGACGCCGCCGACCCGCGTCCGGAGGTGGAGGCCGTCATCGCGAACGCCGCCGCATGGACCGCATCCGAGCTGCCGAAACTCCGCCGCGCCGATCCCACCACCACCTACAACGTCTGGGGCCACGCCTACGGCTTGCGTGCCATGACTCGTCTCTATCAGCGCGAAAAAGATCCCGTGAAAAAAGCAGAATGGATCCGTCTCGGTCAGGAGCAGATCGAGCTCGTGGACCGCTACGAGGACATCAACGGCGGCTGGGGCTACCTCGACGTCTTCGATGGGCTCACCACCCAGAAGCCCTCGGGCATTCCGACCTCCTTCACCACTGCCAGCGTCCTGTTAGCAATGGATCACGCCCGCACGGGAATGGGCGTGAAACTCAATGACAAGCTCGTCAAACACGCCATCGCCGGCATCAACGCCCAACGCACGCCGGACTTCTCCTACACTTACTCGTTCAACCACCGCATGCGCCCGCGCGCGGACATCAATCTGCCCGCCGGTTCACTCGGCCGTTCGCAAGCGTGCAATGCCGCTCTCCGCGTCTTCGGTGAAAAATCCGTCACTGACGAGGTCCTGACCACCTGGGCCGACCGCTTCCTCGACCGCGAGGGATTCCTCAGCAACGTCCGCAAGCGGCCCGTCCCCCACGAAGGCCAGTTTCGCATCGCCGGTTATTTCTACTACTACGGCATCTATTATTTCACCGAGTCGGTGCGACTTCTGCCCCAGGAAAAGCAAGCCGCCTATGCGAACCGCCTCGCCGCCATCCTGCTAGAGCGGCAGGAAAAAGACGGCTCGTGGTGGGACTATCCGCTCTACGACTACCA
>JBBQDJ010000207.1:0-7009 GCA_038319595.1 Verrucomicrobiales bacterium | reverse complement strand
GGGTCGATGGAAATCGCGTTCACCGCACGGGCCTCCGCCTCGTGCGCGGACCATGGCAGTTCGCCGCGGTCGATGATGAAAATTTCGTAGTCACCGCGCAGTTCGCTGAGGCTGGCGCGGGCCACGTCGGTGAGTTTCATTTCCGTGTCCTTGGAGGTGGACGAGCGTTCCGAGCCTTCGATGATATTCTGGCGTCCGCTGCGTGCCGCCTGGGTCATCTGGTCGTATTGGCGGCCTTTGGGGTCGTAGAATTTCGTGCCGGTCTCGCGGTGGTCAAAGGTCAGAAAGCGCCGGCAAAAGTGCAGGGTTTCGAGCTGCACGATGGTGGCCAGCGTGAACGAGTGCAGCTTGCGGAACCCGCCGTGTTTGTCAAAAAGCTCGGTCATGGCGGGGGAGTTTTGGGATGGCTGACTTGGTTGACTGGATGGCGGACTTGTTTGATTGAGTTTGGGACGTTGTTGACGAGATTGACATCCATGGCACCTGCTGGCAAGTTCGTTTCACAAGGCCCCGCTGAACGCCTGGTGTAGCAGCGACTTCATCAACGCCTCCAGCGGAGGTGTGTCATGCCGCCGGCCGCGGATTGCGGCTTCCGTTGACCACTCCTCAATCTACCTCCTTGAGCGTGGGCCCGCTGGGTTCGGCGCGGGTTTCGGACTCACTCATGCGGTGTATGGCACGGACTGATTCGTCTCATGGGTGAGGAGTTGCAACAATCTCGGATTGATGAACAGCCGCTCTTTCCCTACCTGCTTTTCCTCCAGCACGCCGATCTTTGCCAGTTCCTTCAGATAGATCGAAGCGGTTTGACGTTTAGCGATGCCACGATCCACCAGATTGCTGATCCGGCAGTAGGGAAACTCGAACACTGCATCCACCAATTCCCTGCTGTAGATTTTGGGCAACTCGCCGCGCACATGCAGAATACATTTCTCTTGGAGTTCCCGGATCGCTGCGATTTTTCCCGTGGTCCAGCGAGCGGTCTCGGTGATGCCCTTCAGGATGAAAATCACCCACGACTCCCAATCTTCGTCCCGTGTCACTCCCAGCAGCAGCCTGTAGTAATCCGTCTTGTAAGCGATGATGTGGCGGCTGAGATAGAGAATAGGCAGACTCAGCAGACCGGATTGGATCATGAAAAGGCTGTTGAGCACCCGCCCGGTGCGTCCGTTCCCGTCCGTGAAGGGGTGGATGGCCTCAAACTGATAGTGAGCCACCGCCAGCCGGATCAGCGGATCCAGATCCACCTGCTCGTGAAGAAATCGCTCCCAGTTCGCCAACAAATCACGAAGATGAGCCTCGCCCACCGGCGGAGTGTAGATGACCTCCCCGGTGCGTTCATTTGCCAATGTCGTGCCTGGCACTCGGCGCACGGTCATGTTCGTGCCCTTGATCTTACTGCAGACCTCTTCCGCAGTGCGGGTGTTCAGCGGATGCTCTGCCAGAGTGTGGAACCCTTCCAGCAATGCCTGACTGTGGCGCAGCGCCTCCTTGGTGGGCGCGTCAGCACCGCCAGCGCTTTCACGGAATTGGAAAAGCCGGTCGGCGGTGGTCACGATATTCTCGATCTCGGAGCTTGCCTGCGCTTCAAGCAGCGGCAGAGTGTTGATCAGCACGCCTTGATTTGGAATCAATTCCGCAGCCTGTTTCAGCTCCGCCACCGACACCCGCGCCTCAATGCATTGCTTCAAGACCCGCTTGGTTTCCAAATCCTTCGCTGGCGGCAGCAATGGGATACTGTCGAACGGCTGATCAGGGTTCCATGCCGTCCTCATGTTCCTGTTCTCGGTATTCATCGACAGGTCGGAAACTTATGCTGATCGGATCGACACGTCAACTTATCATGTCGATAAATTCGATTTTTTTGAACATGAAGGCAATTCTTCCAGTGAATGTCGGTCGGATTCATAGCGGGACTGTGGCGGGTTCGGGCAAATGGGATGTTCCGACTTAAGGCGTGACGACACACCTGTCGTTTCTTCAGTGAAGCCCTGCGCCAAAGAAGGGATAAGAGTGTCCCAGCTCCTTACAATTCTCCGGCCCTTGAAAATTCGCGCGAGACCTCACTCCTCCGCTGGTACGACGTCCACCGCCACCGTCATCTTCTGGCCGCCCGCGCCGAGGGTCACGCCGCGCAACGGACTGACATCCGAAAAATCCCGTCCCCAGGCGACGGTGATGTGGCGCTCGCCGGGAATGAGATTGTTGGTGGGATCCGTGTCGATCCAGCCGGCGGCCTCACCGCAAAATGCAGCGACCCACGCATGGGAGGCATCGGCGCCGGTGAGCTTCAGCTTGCCCGGCGGCGGAACCGTTTCCAGGTAGCCGCTGACGTAGCGTGCCGGCAGGCCGAGCGAACGCAGGCAGGCCAGCATGAGGTGGGCGAAATCCTGACAAACGCCGGCGCGGTTTTTGAAAACCTCCGACACCGGCGTCGTTAGATCCGTGGCGCGGGGATCGAACTTAAATTCGCGAAAAACCCGTGCGGTTAGAGCGATCACCCCTTGGAGAATGGGGCGGCCCGGAGGAAAATCCTGCAGGGCGTAATTTTCATAATCCCTGCCGGTGGGAACCATCGGCGAGGAAAAGCGGAAGGCTCCGGCTTCGGAGCAATGGGTGAGCTTTTCCGCCTGACAGGCATCTCTCACCGATTCCCAAGTCGGTGTTGACGCCGGGTCCGGGTGCTGGGTTGCGAAGACCTCCACGAAGCTGCGAGCGGTTACTTCAAGCTCACCGTGTTTGCCTTCGATTTCGAAATAGGCCGTGATGTTCCCGAACGAATCCACGTGCACCCCGCGACCGACCGGGATGGGCAGGATCTCCAGCGCGTGCCACGGGCAGCGCTGCCCCGGCAGGGTCCGGGGCGCGAGCCGCGCGAGATGATGGGAAACCGTCACGGCACCTTCGTAGGTGTATTTCGTGCGATGGGCGAGGCGGTATTTCACAGGATTAAAATCAGTTAGTAAACCCTGCGCACCGAGTGGCTGAAGTAGTGTTGGGTGAGCATGTCGGCGAAAACCTCCAACTGCGCAAACAGGCTTTCTAACTCGGCGGCATCGGGAGCGGTATGGTTCGTGAACCGTTGATTTAACCCCTGCAGATGCTCGCGAATCTTCGGTAACAGGCCAAACTCCGGATCGCCTGGAAAACGGGTGATCTCGTGTTCGAGGATGCCGATCTGATAGGCGACTGAGCGCGGATTCGAGGCGTCGAAGAAAATCAGGTCGATCACGGCATCCAGCCGCGGGCGTGAAAAATGGCGGCGGCGGTAGGTCATCACGCTGTCGCAGGTTTCAAGAAGAGGATCTAACACTGCGGTCTCGCCGCCCCCCTGCTCCGCCGCACTGTGGAGGAGTGCGACGGCACCGAGGGCGCGCTCGACACGACGGCCGGTTTCAAGGAAGCGCCAGCCTTGGCCGCGGGTCATATTTTCCGCCTGCATCCCGGCGATGGCCGATAGATGGAGGATCAAACTGTCGAGCGTGCGCAAGAGTTCGGAGGTTCCCGGCACTCCCGAGGGCGTGTGGATGACACTTTCGAGGCGGTTGAAAAAGCGCCAAGTGTCGTCTGATAGACGATCGCGGGCGGCGGCGGCGTTGAGCAGAAGGGACCGCGTCAGGCTGGGGATGCCGCCGCGCGCCGACTCGTCGTGGATCAGCGTGGCGAGGGTTTTCAGAGCCATCGTGGGATGGATAATCACCTCTTTGGGGATGAGGTTACAGCCGCGAATGAGAGTTAGGCAGGCGGCAAGCTGTTGCTGTTGGAGACGGCCGGTCTCACCTGCTAGATTGCGCAAGGTCACGCGCAACAGGCGGGTGGCGAGCTCGATGCGCTCCGAGTATCTGCCCACCCAGAACAACTGTTCGGCGATGCGGCTGGGGATCTCCAAGGCAGTCGGTTGGTGGCCCTTCGCCGCGGTGGAGATCTTCACCTCGGATGCCATCACGACGCCGCCGCCTTCCTCCGAAATCCAGACATCCTTGGTGAAACCGGCATGTCCCGGCCACAACTGGGGAGCCTGGGCGGTTTTGCCAACCTTGGCGAGCCCGCCGGGCAAGGCGACCGGGCCGTTAGGAGCATTCAGCGTGAATGCCCGCCAAACGACCGGCCGCGGGCGAATGCCCCGGGATTCCAAGGAGGGAGCGACACTCGGCACCACGTCTAACTGAGCGACAAAATCGTATGGCCGTTCCTCGATGGTGGCGATCCACTGCTTGCGGGCGGCGGGCGACAGGCTCGCACAACGGATCGGCAGGAGGCGGTCGCGGTTGAAGGCGGAGAGCAAGACGTAGCGATGCAGTTGGTCGATGACCTTGCGGCGTATGTCAGGCTGGCTAAGCCACCAAGTTTCCACGAAGGGCAGTTTGATTTCCTCGCCGAACCACTTGCGGCAGATCCCCGGCAGGAACGGCATCAAGGCGGGAGTCGTTGCGAATCCGGCGCCCGGGGCGTTCGCGAGCGCGACATTTCCCGTGCGCCAAGTCTCAACGAGGCCGGGCACGCCGCCACCTCCCAAGCCCCAATGTTCCAGTGGGTCGAGATTGCCATCGTTGATGCGGCTGGCCACCACGTCGATGCGGCGTAAGCCTGCTAGAGTTTTGAGAAACAGGCGGCGCTCGCGAACCGTTAGATCCGCAGGTTCGACGAGTGGAAATCCTAACAACCTCGCCTTGTAGGCATGTTCGAAATAAGAAGGATGCCGGAATCCCGGGGTGAGAAACACCACGCTGGACATCTCGCTGCGGGATGGCAGCAACGATTCTAACGTGGTTCGCTCGAGATCGAAAAACGCTCCCAGTCGGGCGATGCGCAGGCTTTCAAACTCGTCGGACAGCAGATTGGAAGTGACGTTGCGGTTTTCCAGCACCTGGCCAAGTCCCCCCGTGGCCGCCGTGTGATCATGGAGCACGGTCCACTGGCCGTTGGTGGCCCTGACGAGGTCGCATCCCGTGGTGACGACGAAGCGGCCACCAGGTGGTTGCACGCCCCGTGAGTATTGGAGGAACGCCGGACTGGAATGGACCAGATCTGGAGGCAGCAGACCTTGTTTCAGCAACTCCTGGGGACCATAAATGTCCGCGAGGACGGCATCGATCAGGCGAATGCGCTGGACCAGTCCTGCCGAGACTAGGGCCCATTCGGAATGCGAAACCATCAGCGGGATGGGGTCGAGTTCGTAGGGCTGACCGACGCCACCGACGTCGCTGTAAACATTGAAGGTCGTGCCCAGATCCTCGATCATCCGGCTGGCGGCCGCAGCCATCGAGTTGCGCTCCTCCGCGCTCCAGCGGTGGATTTTCTGGCTGAGGCCGTGCCAATGCGGCCGGGTTTCGCCACGGGCGTCGTTCATTTCGTCCCAAGCAATACCCGCAGCCAGCTCAGGGCTGGCCTGAGCTGCGGAGAGTGGTTGATGGAAGCGGAAACTTTCAGCCATAGAATCGATTCGTCGCGGACGACTCAAACAGGCTCTATGGGATCATGCGTAAGTCCAGCGTGAAGGGGAAATCCGCGCTGCTTGGAGCGTCGCGAACCAACATTTTTCCGCCGGTATGGCCATGGGCGAAGAAACGTGCGAGCCGCCGGGCTTCTGCCTCGTAGGAATTCACTGGGAAATTGTCATGATTGCGGCCACCGGGATGGGCCGCGTGGTAGGTGCAACCGCCCATCGAGCGGTCGTTCCACGTATCCACCAAGTCGAAGACCAGCGGCGTGTGGACCGGGATCGTTGGATGGAGACAATTCGGTGGCTGCCAGGCCCGGTAGCGGACACCGGCGACGAACTCGCCGTGGACGCCGGTTGGCCGCAGCGGGACGCGGTTGCCGTTGCAGGCGAGGACATGCCGTTCACCCGTTAGGCCACGGACCATCACCTGCATCCGCTCCACCGAGCTGTCCACATAGCGGACGGTGGAGCCCGCGCCCCCTTCCTCGCCGAGGACGTGCCATGGCTCGATGGCATGCCGCATTTCGACTTCGACGCCGCGCTGGACGAACTCACCGATTCTCGGAAAACGGAATTCCAGATGCGGTGCGAACCAGTCATCATCGATCCAATACCCCTGCTCGCGGAGGTCTGCTAGAATATCGCTGAAATCTTGCCAGACAAAATGCGGCAGCATCCAGCGATCGTGGATCTCGCTGTCCCAGCGGACGAGCGGCTTGGTGTAGGGTTCGCGCCAGAAGCGGGCAACCAAGGCCCGCAACACCAAATGCTGGGCGAGGCTCATCTGATAGTGCGGCGGCATTTCGAAATTTCGCATTTCTAACAACCCGAGTCGTCCGGTGGAACTGTCCGGGCTGTAGAGTTTATCGATGCAGAATTCCGCCCGGTGCGTGTTGCCCGTCGGGTCGATGAGAAGATTCCGGAACGCCCGGTCCACCTGCCAGGGAAGCGGCGGTGCGTCCCCTTCCAAGGTTTTGAAAGCGACCTCTAGCTCGTGGATCGAATCGTTCCGCGCTTCATCCACCCGCGGGGCCTGGGAGGTCGGTCCGACGAATAATCCAGAAAAGAGGTAACTGAGCGACGGATGATGGTTCCAATAGGTCACCATACTGCGCAGCAGGTCGGGACGCCGGAGCAGCGGACTGTCCGATGGAGTTTCGCCACCGATGATGATGTGGTTGCCGCCGCCGGTGCCGCAATGGCGGCCATCGACCATGAATTTTTCCGTCACGAGACGGCAGAGGTGCGCCTCATGATAGAGCACCGAGGTATTATGAACCAATTCTTTCCACGAGGCGGCGGGCTGCAAGTTGACTTCGATTACACCGGGGTCCGGTGTTACTTTCACCACGGTGAGGCGTGCGTCGAATGCGGGTGGCGTGCCTTCGAGGATGACCGGAGTTTTCAAACGCGCCGCCGTTTTTTCGATGGTTGCGACAAGATCGAGAAAATCTTCGGTATCGTCCACAGGCGGCAGGAAAATGTGCAGGCGGCCATTGCGAGGCTCGATGCAAAGCGCACTGCGGGTAATGAGTGCGGCGGACACCTGCTCACCGGGCTTGCGTT
>JBBQDJ010000206.1:0-7031 GCA_038319595.1 Verrucomicrobiales bacterium | reverse complement strand
GGTGTGCGTGGTCACAAGATTGACGTTGAGGATGCCGTTGCCGGTCTTGGTCAGACTGCCCGCACCTGAGACCACGGCGCCAAGGGTCATTTGGCCGGTTCCACTGCAGGCGATGGTCGTGTTGGAGGCGAGAGCCAATGCATTGCTGATCAGGATATTCCCCGTGCTGCCTTGGGTGACGAGTGGGGCTGTCCCACCGAGTGACAGGCTTTGTCCCGCGAGTGTCACCGTGCCTGTGCCGAAATTCAGTTGGTTCAACTGGAAGCCGTCGCCCAAATCATTGGTCGCGGTGTAAGCTCCTGCGATGTTGAAAGCCAGCGCTGTGCTAATCGCCGAGACCGGGACGGCCACAGGACTCCAGTTGCTGGCGACTCCCCAGGTACCACCCGAGGCGTTGGTCCAACTGGAGGATTGAAGCACTTTGGCGACATAGACTTGGGTGGTCACTCCGTCCTCGGCGGTGACGGTGTAGTTCACCGGGCCACCGGAAAAATTCTGGGTACTGCCGGAAACCGGGGAGGCGGTGGCACCGATAGAAAGGGTGAAGGTGGGAGCGATCGCCGAAACATCCGTGCCGGGTGCGACACTGAGCGAAACATTGGTCCCGCTGATGGTGCCTTGGTTGGCACCAAGATTGAAGGTCAGCATGTTAGCGGCCGTACTTGCAGTCGCCGCAGGAACCGCCGTCACCTGATAGATTCTGGTCGAGCCGTCTTGGGCGGTGACGGTGTAGGGCACCGGGCCACCGGAGAAATTCTGTGTGCTGCCGGAAACTGGTAAGCAGGTGGCAAAATCCGCGAGCGTGAAGGTGGGCGAGAGAGCGGCCAGGTTCGCAGAGAAATTCACGTTCCAAGTGATGTTATTGCCGGTATTGTTATCGGAAATCGTCGAGGTGAGACCCGCAGTGCCGAAATCGTAAATCGCCTTGTCCGGGCTAAGATAGCCGGTGGCTTCGACGATCTGGAAGCCGTTCAAGGTCAGGCCGCTGAAGGCGCCGCCGTCAGATCCGGCATCGCCCTTGCCCCTCACATCGATGATCCCTCCAGCGGGTGCTACCGCATAGAAGACTGTCCAGTTGTCGCCGGGTCTCCAGGTTTGAGAGCTTTGGATGGCTGTCGTGTTACGGATGAGTTGATCGGTGCCTCCCGCACCAATCCGCCACGAGCATTTCACGTTGGGTGGCTGTGAACTGGCCAGATAGACATTGTAAACTTTGCCGTTGTCCAAACCGCTGATGGTAAGGCGGTTGTTCAACGCGTTGCCGCTGCCGGAATTGAAAACCCGGCGTATGCCGCCGTTGAGCATCTTGGTATTGGCATTGGGATTGCCAGACCACGTATAGGGCCCTTCCAAATCGAACGGAGTGGTCGTTGAGGCGGTGGTGTAACCGATGGCGGTGACATTGCCGGCGCTGTCCAAGGCGGCCGCTTGGGTAAATGAGCTACTTGGTTCACTGTTCGTGGCAATGATCTCTGCACGCAGGTGGTCGTTCCAGGTCGTCCCGGGATAGTAGGCCGGTGCCTGTTGGTAATTGGAAGTGATGAACGCCTTGCCATTCATGGCGTCTCCGGCGTCGGTGCCAAAGTTGACGTTGATGGTGGTGCCGGGGTCTGCCATTGCACTGCCGGAAAAACCAACTGCGGCCATTGCCAAGGCGGCAAGTCGCTTCAGGGATCCATTTGATTTAGTTATGTTCATAGTCTTATGGGGTATTATATTAATGTTCCTTATCAATCGATTGGAGGATGGGGAACATGCATTGAGATTTGTTGTCAGTCAGGGGAGTAGATGATCAATCGCGATCTTCAAAACTATCAGAACTTAAAGATCTATAGATGACTTCGGCTGGGCACAAGGGAATTGTCACCAAATTAGAAGCACACAAGAAAGTCAGCGTGATGGCAGAGATTGGTGGGTTCAGCTAGGTTCATACGCGAGTCTGGACGATCTTTCCTCGTGGAACGGGTGGCTGTCGGGGAAGGGTTGGCTTGCACTGGGATGTCTGGCGAAGGACAGTGGGTGTGAAATGAAGCACTTATGAATTGGCAAAACTTCGAGATGCTGCTGACATTCGCCGTTCTTGGCGGAGTATTCCTGTGCTTTGTCAAAGAATGGCTACCGCCGGATCTGGTTGCTTTAGGCGGGCTTTGCGCGTTGCTGGCGACCGGAATTCTCAGTGAGGCGGATTTGAAAAAAGTCTTCAGCAATTCCGCGCCAATGACGATTGGGGCAATGTTCGTCTTGGGTGAGGCGCTGACCCGCACCGGGGCGATTGACTGGATCGCAATCCGATTCGAGAAGTGGGCAGGGAAGTCAATGGGCCGGGCCTTGCTGATCCTCGCGTTAATCGTGATGCCGCTATCGGCGTTCATGAACAACACGCCGGTGGTGATCGTTTTCCTGCCGGTGATCCTCGCCTATTGCAGGAAGTCGGGGCTCAAGGCGAGCAAGTTGCTGATACCACTTTCATTCCTGAGTATTCTCGGCGGGACGATCACCCTGATCGGGACATCGACCAACCTGTTAGTCGCAGGACTTGCGATCCAGGAGGGACAGAAGCCGTTCGGGATCTTCGAAATCAGCGGCTTGGGAGTGGTCTATGCGGTGGTGGGATTTCTCTATCTGCAGTTGATCGGCAGGCACCTGCTTCCCGTGAGGGATACGGTCAGCAGCTTGTTAGATGCCGAAGATACGAGGCATTTCTGCAGTGCTGCCGAGGTTCCGGCCGGTTCGTCACTGGTCGGTCAGCGCCTGCTGGAGCATCCGTTGTTTTCCGACCGCAAGCGGACCATCGTGTATGAGGTCCTCCGCCACGGCTTCCGGGTTGAAGACATCCCGCTGGACGCGCTGGTCATTAAAGAGGGGGACGTGCTGTGGTTCCGCGCCACCTCGCAGCAGCTGGCGGAAATCCAGTCCACCAAGGGATTGATGATGGTGCATGAACTCCTGAGCGCGGCTCCGGGAGATGATTTCTCCGACTCCGAGGTGAAGACCGTGGAGGCGATCATCAGCAGGCAGAGCTCGCTGGTGGGGCGCAGCGTCCGCCAGTCCAACATCCGCCAGCGCTACGGGGTGGTGGTGGCTGCCGTGCACCGCAAGGGCGTGAACCTGAACGACGGCTATCAGAACCTGAACCTCGCCTTTGGCGACACTCTGCTGCTCGAAGGACCGGTCCATAATTTGGTAAGGATGCAGAATGAGGAGAATTTTCTCAGTCTGAATGAAACGGTGGTGAAGGCCGCGCGGAAATCCAAGGCGTTGATCGCGGTGATGCTGCTCATTGCCGTCGTCGCGTCCGCAGGGGTCGGTCTTTTATCGATCACGAGCGCTGCGATGATCGGTGCGGTATTGGCCATTTTCACACGCTGCCTCGACATGCGGGACACTTACCGCAGCATCGAGTGGAATATCCTTTTCCTGATTTACGGAATGCTGGGAATCGGACTGGCGCTGGAGAAAACGGGGGGTGCCGAACTGATCGCGAATGGGGTGGTCGGAATGATGCGGGACTTCGGCCCGGTGGTGATCCTGGCCGCGATCTATCTGCTGGCTTCCATTCTCACCGAATTGGTGACGAACAACGCGGTGGCCATCCTGCTGACACCCATCGTGATTTCCATCGCCGGGAACATGGGCGTGGATCCGCGGCCGTTTATCGTGGCAATCATGTTCGGCGCGAGCGCGAGCTTCATCACGCCCATCGGCTACCAAACAAATACCTATGTCTATGGCGCGGGTGGCTACAAGTTCAGTGATTTCGTGAAGGTTGGCCTCCCGCTGAACCTGATCCTGTGGATCGTCGCCGTCTTGCTAATCCCTCGGATCTGGCCGTTTTAACGAGCGGCGTGCTGGAGTTGCGGTAGCTCTTCATCAGGCAATTCGGGGGCAGGAGGATTGCATCGCCGGTGACAGCATGCATCATGGTGGCATGCGGTGGTTCTGTGGCATGATGATGGTCTTGGCTTTTGCTGGGAATGTGGCTGCGGCTGATCCCACAATCGATGGCGATATTGGCACGTCCGTGATCGAGAGGAATTTAACCTCGCTGGAAGGCGTCATTGATCCACTCAGCGGTTCCTACAATGAGTTGGAAAAGCTAAATGGTGAAATCAATCAGGCCGCTACTGACGAGGCCAAGCAAGGGATCCAAATCCGAATCGATGCCGAGCGGGAACGCATCCGGCAACTGCGCGGAAATATTCGTGACATCGTCGGTGGCGCAGAAGCCGCCGAATACGACGGAGGTCCTGCGAAAGAGGCGGATCTTCAAGCCCAGGTCAGCGAGTTGCTCCGACCCTTGCTGGACGGCTTGCAGGACGTCACCACCGCCCCGCGGGAGCTGGAAGCCTTGAGGAAATCTCTCGGAGCCTCGACCGAGAGGAAGCGCAAATCGGAAGTGATCATCGCACGCATCAATGAATTGAGCAAACTGAACAAGGACGCCGCCCTGATCCCCGAACTCGAATCCGCGCGACGTTTTTGGGAGACCCGCCAAGCAGAAGCCGCCGGACAGATCGCTGTGACTCGCGCCCAGATCGAGGATCGGGAAAGGCAACGTAAACCGCTCTGGGAAACGCTTTCCGGCCTGTTCAGCCAGTTTTTCCGGAATCGTGGATTGAATCTGCTGCTCGCGCTGGTGGTCGGGTTTTCCGGATTTTTCCTGGTGAGAAGGATCTACCGCTCCTTGCGCCGCTACAGTCCGGTCCATCGCGGAGAAAAGGGAAACCTCACCGGGCGCATCTCCGATATCCTCGCCGTGGGGCTCTCGATGCTAACCGGCGTCATCGGAGTCTTGCTGGTCTTCTATCTCCGTGCGGATTGGTTACTTCTCACACTGGTGGTGGTCTTGCTCCTCGGCGGCGCATGGGCCGGAAAAACCGCACTGCCGCCGTACGTTGATCAAATCCGGATGCTGCTCAATCTTGGTTCGGTCCGCGAGGGTGAGCGGGTCGTCTATCTCGACTTGCCATGGAAAGTGGCGTCCATCCGACTTTTCACCACCTTCACCAACCCGAACCTCCAAGGAGGTTCGCTGAGGATTCCGATCCGCCAGCTCATGAAAATGACCTCGCGTGAACCCGATCATAAGGAACCCTGGTTTCCCACGATGGAGGATGATTGGGTCATCCTGGCGGATGGCACGTTTGGAAAGACCGTGACCCAGACTCCCGAGCAAGTGGTCATCCTGCAGCTGGGAGGTAGCCGCAAGAGCTACGCCACTAGCGAATTCCTTGCCAAGGCCCCGGAAAATCTCTCCCACGGCTTTCGAATTTCCTGCACCTTTGGCATCGACTATCAGCATCAGGTCGAAGCGACGGATCACATTCCGAAAGCCCTCGAAAGTTCTCTCACGACCGCTCTCTTGACCGAGCTAGGCCGGGAGGCGGTCCGCTCCGTCAAGGTTGAACTCAGTGCTGCCGCCGCGTCATCGATCAATTACGCGATCATCGCCGACTTCGATGGTTCCCTCGCCTCCCGCTACCGCTTCCTCGAGCGTCGGATCCAGAGTCTTTGTGTCGAAACCTGTAATGCCCAAGGCTGGATCATTCCATTTACCCAAATCACCGTGCATCAGGCGATCGACTCTGAAACGGCGGGCCTGTTGACCGCAGCGTCTGTTGCTGGATCCGATGTTACCAGTTAGAAAAAACAGACGGGTAAGTCAAAGCTCGATCGTGAGGTGGGCGGGGAAGACGCGACCGGGATCGCCGAAGCGCACCATGTCGTCGGCCATGTTCGTCAGCTTGCGTTCCACTTTGCCGTTGAAGACTTCCTTCTCGTTGAGGATGACGACGACCGGCTTGTCGAGGTCGAGTAGCTTGTCATCGAGACGAAGGGTGAGGCTGTTGCCGGTGTAAGGGATTCGGTTGCCGACTGGGGGCGGCGTGGAGGTGTTGTAAACGGGCGACTCGTTCTTGACGTCCTCCGGATTGATAGAGGCGGAGACAGTGATCGAATTGTTAGATCGGTCCGCCATGGCGATGATCAGGGTATCGCGAGCTGGAGCCTTGGCCAGTGCGAGCCAGGAAAAATCGGTCCTGCGCTCGCCGTCGAGGGCGAAGTTGAACCAGCAGACTTTGTCGGGCCGGGTGTTACGGATTTTCGTGGAGATCCAGGCGGGGCCGGGTGCGTAGTCGATCCCGTGGCCCTTGCCCGGCTGGACGGCGAGTATGTGATCGTAGCCATCGGGATCGTCCTTTTTGAGGGTATCGAGGTAGTCGTGCGCCTGGTGGGCAAGCTTGATCCGGTCGAACATGGTGTCGCTTTCACCGGAGTCATTTCGATACGCGGTATTGCGGAGGTTGAAAAATCGCTCGCCGCCGCCTGCTCCACCGGCCATCGCACAGCCCCCGGCAAAGCGGTCAGCCCAGAACGGGGCCATGGCCTCAGTTCCATAGGCACCTTCCGAAATGCCCATCATGTAGATGCGATCCGGATCCACTTCCCGGAAAAGGATGGCACGACGGATGAAGTAGTCGAAGGCGATGTGGTTGTGTTTCATCCACCACCGGCCCTTGTTATCATTGGCCATGCGGGGAACAAAGTAGAGCCCTTCGGGTAGCTTGAAAAGACAGACGGGCACTTGGTTTTTCCAGTCCATGCTGTTGACCTGCCACGCGTGGGGATTGGCGAGCTTGTCGCTGGTGCCACCCCCGCCATGAGTTTGAATATACAAGGGATAGCCCTTGGCAGGCTGCTCGCCGCGGGAGAACAAGAGGTAGGGCATGGTTTCTCCTCCACATGGGATTTCGCGGGCTTGAAAGGCGGGAAGCTTAGGGCGTTGGTCCGCGGGAAGTTTCGCGAATTCCTCCATCGACGGAAGTTTGGGGCAAACGGTATTGGGCGCGATCTCCTTGTCCCAGCCGAGCGTGATGGCAGCCGCTTTGTAAGCCGACCATAGGGTGTCCTGGGCATTGGCGGTATCCGTGGCCGCAAGAACGCGATCATTTGGAAGCGGCGGGGTCGCGCCCTTGAGTTGGCTGGAGAACCAACCTTGCAGGGCATCGGGTTCGACGGGGATGGTCTCGCCC
>JBBQDJ010000205.1:0-7100 GCA_038319595.1 Verrucomicrobiales bacterium | reverse complement strand
TTTACCACGCGGGCGTGGAAATCCGTTGACCCCAAAAACGGAGCGCTGGCTTCAGCCGGCATCTGCGAATGGGCGGAAGAAGCCGGCTAAAGCCAGCGCTCCGTTTTGGCTCATCCCGTCGTTCAAGGTCACCGCGTTTCCCTCGAGGTCAGGATGTCTGAGGCTCGCGCGGCGAGCTTGTCCAGCACCCGTCCGGCGGCGATCATGCCAAAGCTCGCAATCAAATGGGCAGCCGAGCCGAAGCCCGACGCGCAATTCAACCGCATCGCGATTTCCTCCGGCGCTTCCTTGGAAACCGTGCCATCGCAGTGCGAGTAATACGGCGCTTCATCCGAATACACCGCATCGATACCGAATAGGACGGGGTCCTGATTGCGTGGAGTTTTCGGAAATCCGTAATCGTTGCGCAGGCCGCGGCGGAGCTGGAGCAGCAGCGGATCCATGCCGCTGTAGGCGAGATCGGTCACCCGGATGCGGGTGGGATCGCGGCGGCCGCCCGCGCCGCCGCAAGTGACGGCATAGATTTTCCGCCGGTGGCACTCTGCTGCTAACAGCGACTTGTGGCGGGCGTAGTCGATCGCGTCGATCACCGCGTCGAACCCGGCATCGAGGATTTCCGCGGCGGATTTCTCGTTGAAAAATTTGGGGACAATCACCACCTCGCAAGCCGGATGGATGGCCCGCGCCCGGTCTGCCATCGCCTCGGTTTTCTGGCGGCCGATCTGCCCGTCCATCGCGTGCAACTGGCGGTTGACGTTGGTGATGCAGATTTCATCCAGATCGACCAGCGTCAGGTGGCCGATGCCGGAGCGGGCCAGCGATTCCACGGCCCAAGATCCCACGCCGCCGACGCCGATCACTGCGACGCGCGAGACGAGAAAACGATCCAGCGCGGCTTGGCCATAAAGCCGGGCGATGCCGCCAAAGCGGTGGAGGAGTGAGTCGTCGGGATCGGGCACGGACGGGATTTATGAATCACCGGCGGGGGAGTCACGCCCTGAATGGAAGAGATCGATGGGGCGCCTCGCTGAAAGCTCGGGAAATTGGACCTAGTGGCGCGTAAAATTCAAATGGTGGGATAAGGAGGCACGACCTTACTGTCGTGCTTCCAATGGCTGGTGCAAGAAGAGTGCTTCGCGCGAGTTCTTGCTCACCGCATTGGCCAGGCGGACAGAAGTGTCCACCCTCCTTAGCCTGGCCGCCAATGTGTATTTCACACGACACGAACGGAACGATAGGCACGCCGATTTTTCAATTGGATGGGCCGCGATCGTCCGGGCAATGACGCACGGAATCACGGCGGTGTCGGTCCGCGACGAAGGGTGACGATCTGGAGGAAGCCGCCGCTGGCACCGTCGGTGGAAAGGAAGAACCGGTTAATGCTTTTCAGGATGATCATCTGTGTCTGCTCGGTTTCACGCACCGGGATGATGTTGTTTTCCTGCATCTGCCACTCCTCGCCGGTCTGATAGGCGAGTTCGTAGATGAGTTGCTGGTTTTTCACCGGAGCGACGAACGTGTCGCGGGTATTGAGCTCCTTGTTGAGCGTGCCGTTGCAGCGTACGGCGATCTTGATGGGGCTCAGGTTGTGGACCCGTATTTGGCCGAGCGGAAGTTTGCTCGGATCGTCGTCGATCACGTAGGCGGTGAAGGTGCCACCGTCGGCAGGGGCAAGGAGCACGGTGGCCCGGCGGCAACCGTAAGCGGGAAGGGCGGCAAGCGCGACGAGGCTGGGGTTTTTCTCGCGGCGTTTTTCGAGTTCCAAAGCGAGCCCTTGTTTGGGTTTCGCGTCAGCTCCAGATGCGGGACTGGCCTCTTCGGCAGTCAAGGGCTTGAGTTCATGTCCAAGGTCTTCGGCACTCGGCGCGGGAACCGCTGCCGCGTTGCCGTCGCCGGACTTGTAGATCTCCATGATGGCGGGTCCCGAATACGGCACAGGGGTGGAGTAGCGGAACGCCATCGCGGTGACGTCTCCCTTGGACTGGCCGGCCTTGAGGGACAGTCCGGTGATATTGTCACCCCATGCCACCAGGTCGATTTTCATCGAGACGGAGGGTTCCTGCGCGCCCAGTCGTGGTGTTGCTAGAGCGATGATCAACAACAAGGTCCGCATAAGGTCAAATCTCTTGGTTTGAGAGCCAGCGGAACGAAACAATTTCGAATTTACGACCATAAGTTTGGTTGGTTTTGCTCAAGGCGGTTCCCCTCGTCGTGGGGGCATTCGATGAATCGGTGTAGCCGGGAACGCGCTGGATGATTGCCTCGCAATAGGCCTTGGCCACCGGATTGCCGCTCGCATCAAGGGATTCCCCATAGGTGCGGATGCGGAAGGTATCGGAGCGTGCGGTGAGGGAATTGCCGATGACTTGGAGGACATCCGCTTGGGTGAGCCAACCGGGGATGCCGGTGGAGCGGTAGCCTTGCTCGGGCTTGTATCTGGCATCAGTGAGCATCTGCTGATCCGCGATGATGCTCGCCACTGCACCGAAGTTATTGTCTTGGGAGGACATCGCCCAGTCGGGATGCTGGGAATCCACATCGGGGGGACGTTCGGCCAGATCCCCGCCATCTAAATCGGCGCGGGGAGCTCCGTTTTTCCAGGCCAATGTGACAGCATCTGTGATCGGTGTAATTTTGGAGAACGCATTCTTATTGCCTGCGAAATTGATGTTGGCGCCACTTTCGTCAATGGCGGTTTGAAGCGCGCCACTGCGGGTCAGGATGGGCTCCGCCGTGATGTCGGCGAGGGCCCGGTTGACGAACTGGGAGACGGAAACAAAGGGGCCACGAAGCCGCACTTGCTTGACGATTTCCCCCGCAAGCGTGTCAATCTGGGCGTCCGTCAGGCGGCGGTAACCGGAAAACGAATCCGCATCGTTACCGGTGGGGGGAGTGGTGGCGGGGTTGGTTTGTTCGAGACTGCGGGGAAACGCGGCATTCGAGACGCTGGCGGGACCGGCCTTGTGTTTCGAATGCTTGGCACTGGCCAGGAAGGCCTTCCATGCGTTCTTGTCGGTGGAGTTCACGTTGAAAGCTCCGTCCACCATTAACAAGGAAGCGGCCTTGATCGGATCCCGCAGGTCGGCTGCGGCCGCGCTGCTGGTGTCGAGACTCACGAGTGTGGGATTCACCGGAATAGCGGCACCCGTGATGGGAATGGAGGAAAAGAAGTAGGTGTCAAAAAGCGAGGCGTTGAGGAGGTAAGAGAGGTCGTAGTAAGTCGTGACGGTCTTGTTGGTGCCGGTGTGATTCGGAGCTCCCATGAGTTCGTAGTCCGTCCGACTCTGTCTGGTGAGCCCGCGTTTGACGAATGGAGTGGCGTAGGAATTTCCTGCCGCATTGCCGGGTTGGTGGCCGATCGATGCGTTGACGTCGTCCCCGGTTAGGTCGGCATGCTGGAGTTGGGCGATCGAGGACAGTTGGGTCGGAATGCTGAAGAGAATCGTCTCCCGGCTGCCGGAGGCTGAACGCCCCCAAGGCATGGGCGAGAGCGCGAGATTGCGGGTGAAACTGGTGCCGGTGTCGCCACCGGGCGCGGTCGCAGGGAGCAGGGCCTTGCTGTCGTTGCTTTCCATGAAGTAGGGAGGCGGATTGTAACTGGCGATGGGCTTGCGGTAGCGCGCGGCCTGGAGGTTGAAGTCGGTGAAGGTGCGAAGAGTCGAGCCGCGCTGACCCACCTCGTAACCTGACGGCATAATGGATTTATAGTCCACGCCGGGTTGGCTCAACTGGAAACTATAACACATCAGGGGAAACGGCTGGTTGATGGTGGTGGCCTCGGCTTTGGTAAACGTGCGGGCATTGGGCGAGAAATAGCCGTTATCGAGTTCGAAGCGCTCGATGCGGCGCAGGATGGAACTGGAACTGGCGAGCCGCATTTCGAGCATGATTAGAGTGGTTTGCCAGCTTTCACGAACATCCATCGAGGGGGTGTTGGTGGTGACCGTGATGACATTGGGATTTTCTAATTCGATGCAGTTGTTGAAGTTGAAGGGAGCGCTGCTTTGGAACGGTGCTAGATCGACCGTTAGCTTTTGGGTGCCGCTCGCCCTGGTTCGGAATACGGGAGAGGAAAGGGTGTAAGCACGGGCTTCTCCCGGAGCGAGTGATGAGGATGGAATGCGGAACACCACACTGTTGAATACCGCCGCTTCACCCGGGTTCGCCGGGATGTAGGCGCTGTTGGTGCCTAGGTTCCAAATCCGTGAGGGATTGTTACCTGTTGGAGTTTGACTGCGGATTTCTAACTCAATATCAGTTTCCCATTTCAAGGGAGCAGAATAGGGATTGGCGATGGCAATTGCGATTTTTCCACAGGAGTTGATATTGAATGTACTAGCCGCCGCATCCTTGACCTTCATTTTCGCCCCCATCAGGATGCGGAAGTCGGTGATGAGTGGCGCGATGGCCGGATCGAAATCGGTGGCGGCGGCTTTGACGACCATGAAACCGCTCTTAAGTTGTTTGGAGCGATCTTGGAAATCCTTGATGGCATCCCATTTGGGGGCCCTCATGGTGGAAGCAGCGATTCTCGAAATGATCGTTGCTCCCTTGACCGGATAGTTGGCAATGGTAGTGGCGGGGCTGGTGGTTGGCAGATTCCCGGAGAGCACGCTACTCAGGTCAACCTTGGTGCCACCGTTGAGGGAGTCCGCCAAGACGGCCCTGCTGTCGGCGGTAGCGGAATGGAAAACGTTTTGCAACGGCGCCGCGCCACCGGTCTTGGTGAGAGTGCCCGGGAGAAGCAACCCGGTCTGCGCCAGATCGCTGATCTTCGTTAGAGAGTTGTGTGCAGGCGCTGTGGGGGTCGGATAGTCTTCGAAACCAGCGATCGTCTCCCATCCCCGGCGCTGGGCATTCAGAGAAGCGTAGAGAGTTTGGTCGTCGAGGGTCTTACCAATATTGATCTTGGCTTTGACGCCCTCATCACCCGCCCACCAGGCATAACGTCCACTGGGTATCGTCGAACTACCCTGATAAAGGGTCACGAGCGGCGCGACGACATAGCGGTCGGGGCCGCCCGCCGCACTGCCTGCGGTATTCACTCCCGCGAGGACCACCGCCTTCGTGGCATCCGACACATTTCCCCCGCTGCCGACTGCGTAAGCGGCATCGGAAGGGAGGATGCTCGGCCCCCCGGCAAGGTTGCTGGGGCTGTAGGTGGAGTTCGAGCCACTCACGAGCCATTGGATATTGATCGGGCTTGGAGTCTTGGTGAAAATCGAGGCGGGCGTGTCTTGGTTGGCGAAGACGCCGGTCCAATACCGGGTCCCGGGCTGCACCGGAGAGAGCCGCTTGGAGACCTTGTTGACCGACAAGTCATTGAGGGGGCGTTGGCCTGCGGTGAGGGCCGAACCGTCAGCCACTCCGCCGATGTCTGCGGTCGCGGTGACACGCTGGTCCTGACCCGCAAATTTCTGAATCTCACCGATGGCCAGCATCAGCGCCATTCGGGCGTTGGCACGGGCCTCCGCCTGGGCGGTCCCCCGCGAGGTGCCACGCAGCGAGATCGTCGAGAGGCTCAATAATCCTACCGCAATCACAGTCAGGAGAATCATGAGGGAAAGGGTCACGACCAGGGCGAATCCGCGGCGGGCCCTGTTGCTGGATATGGGTTGTTTCATGGGCTTAGTTTAGGATACCAGTGTCAATACGCCGTAACTACGCTTTAAAGCTGCCGCCCTCGCTCTTTCAGTCAATCAAATTTTTATTTCGCTTATGCGAATGATAGAAACAGTTTCTGGACCGAACGCGCTCGGATCGGCCGTCCCCTCGGCGCCCGGAATCGCAACGCGAGAGCCATTTTCCGCAAGACCCCTGAAACCGATCTGGTGCCGGGACCTTGGGGCGGGGATAGGGTCAGTGGTGCCAAAGCCGCAAGAAACACCTCGTTGAATGAGTGACAGTCAGTCACCCGTTCGAGCGTATCTTGGCAGATCGCAAGCTTGCCGCGACCCGGAAAATCGGCTGTGCTGCTGTCAGTGCCCAGTCGATTTGCCGCCATTAACCCTGCCGCGATGATGACCTCGATCTTGGAGCATTGCTTGAAACGATTCAGTTGCGTGCTGCCGGTTTTGTTGACCATGTCTGCGCACGCGCAGAATCGTTTCACCGCACCTTATGTCGCCGAGGCTGAGGCCTTGCATCTTTGGAATCTCGACCCTGCCAGTGCCCCCGCTACCGATGCCGGGACAAATCCCTTTTCGCTGCAGGGCCTGCTCAATGGTGCGACGCTGGGGAATACCGCCGCACCGGGCTTCGGCACGGCATTGAACACTCACACGGGCGCGGCGAATGCCTACGGCATTTTAGCTTTGCAACCATCACTGGCGGCGGACGCCACGGACAATGCGCCGCCGGGCTTCGTCTGGGCCGCTGCGGACGGGTCGTTCACTCTGGAAGCGCTCATCAAACTGAATGTGTTACCCGCCAATGCACCGGGGGGCGCACTCGACCTGATCACGATGGAAGGGGATACGAATGAGCGTATTTTCAATTTCCGCATCGATAAGTCCGCCACGCCCAGCCTGACTTTAATCGTACTGCCAAATTCTGGGATTACGACCGGTTCGCTCAGCCTCACTGCGGCGATTCCTTTGATCGGCGCCCACTCGCTTGCGATCAATACCTGGTATCACGTCGCGGTGACTTACAACGGCAATGCCGGCGCGGCTAACAACCTTTCACTCTATTGGACGCGGTTGGATTCCGGAGTGGCAGCGGCCAATCTCATCGGTGCGAGTTCACTGCCGGCGGATTTCACCGCGACCAACGGCGACTTCGCCCTAGGCAATGACGCGCGCTCGGTGGCCGGCGAAAATGAAGCCTCAGACATCCTGACCTCTAGGGAAACGCGGTGACCTTGAACGACGGGATGAGCCAAAACGGAGCGCTGGCTTTAGCCGGCTTCTTCCGCCCCTTCGCAGATGCCGGCTAAAGCCAGCGCTCCGTTTTTGGGGTCAACGGATTTCCCCGCCCGCGTGGTAAACATGCGGTCTCACGTTGGTAGGGCAGGATGTCTGAGCCTGAAGGGCAAAAGAAAAAGTGAAGCGCGCGATCACGCGGGCCGCCTGGCCCGGAACGCGGCGATCATCCGTGTG
>JBBQDJ010000204.1:0-7139 GCA_038319595.1 Verrucomicrobiales bacterium | reverse complement strand
ACCTTGAGAAGCTCGGCGATGTATTTCCGGGCGGTCAATGGGGTGAACGTCTGGCGCTCGATCTCGACAACGGCGCGGGCGAGGATCGCCTTGGCCTCTTGCGCCTGGGTGCTCCCGGCCTTCATGATCCCCTGTTCGGTGCGCTCCATCTCGATCGCTGCGGCCATGGCCAGCTTCCGGGATTTGTGGCCGGTGGATCGGCGGATTTGCTTTTCAATTTTCCCTGTGCCGGGGTCGAGGACGTAGAATTGTGCCTGCCAGACTTCGGAGCCTTTGCGTTTTCGGATGCTTGCCATGGTTCGAGCGGTGTTAGGAGACCCCTATGCTGTAACCTAGTTTTACTTGCACGTAAAGATTTTACTGCGCGCAAACCCTTTAAAACAAGTGGTTTCCTTGATTCCACAAGGGTATGGATTCCTTTCAGCGGTTCGAATCCGCTACGCTCCACCACTCTTTGATTTTTGATAGAGTTGTGATTCAAATGTCAGGAGAATGGCTATTTTGGGAACGAAAACGGGAACAAGTCCAACGAGTTTCCGGTAAGTCTTTAGCGGTTGCCTTGGACTAGATACTTGGCGTTAGTGCCCTCCCACACAGTCAGCTACCCAAGCTTTCCTGAATGGCGAATTCGTCTGGCCACCGCCTGATTGGGTCAATCCGGTTTCAGACGAGGAAGAGGCGGCTTCTTTGAAAAAGGGTTTCAAGGTTGATTTCGCAAAAGACTGAGATGCCCCCATCATCTTCCTCGACGTTGAAGGCGTGTTGCTACTGTGTCGAAAGTTGATTTGCCAAACCCACGAGTTGAACGCCATCTACTACCACACAAGAGATCCTGATGGGCATCGCAGTGATCCTGATAGAAAATGGTTGCGCTATCGTGGCACCAAAAACAAAGAAATGCATGAAGGCACAATCAACGACTTTTCAGACATTGAGGATTCTGCCGGGGAATGGTATTCGGTCTGGATGCCTTTCCACCTTAGCGAAACTTTCCGTATAGAAGCCGATCCACCCATCCAAGGGGCGCTTGGCCGCCAGCTCGCCGGTGAGCGCCTGCAATTCCAGCATTAGCCGTGCTGCCAGATCCGCCAGTTGCCACTCGGCGGAGCGCCGGGCATCGCGTTCCTCCTAGAACGAGCCACGCCTGCGAACCACAATGGTCCGGGCATCCTGAAATGGCCGGCTTGCAGATCCACTGCGAAGCGGCGCAGGAAACTCCGCTCTTCAAACGAGAAGGTGTCCAGCTCTCCGAAATCTTCGATACCGCTGCACAAGCTCTCCAGCCCCAGTTGATCGCTCACTAAGGTGGCGGCCGCCTCATAGGCAGCTTGTGCCTTGTTCCCGCGCTTCAAGCAGATCCACTCCACAGTCCAGCACAGTCGTCAATTCGTCCGCCATGCTCAGGGCAAGCTGCCGGTATCGACCATCCGAATCGTGCATCACCATCAAACGGCGCTTGCGCAGGCGGGTATCAAGACGGGAACTGAGAAATGATTCGAAGGTCATGCTTTGGAAGTGCTGGAATCCCTCTCTGATTCGGTTTTTTCGAGGGGGAATGAAAGTGGGAAAGCTCCGTGCTGTTCGAAAAAGCCCAGAATGCATGTGATGGCTTTCTCCACCTCGCCCCACGGAACGGCGTTCAGTTTGGCTTCAGACTCGTAGATGGCTCTCGTAGTATCCCACTCTTGGCGGAAGGTATCCGGGCCTTCGCAATCCACATAGCGGCTTTTGCAGGCGAGTTGGAATTCATGCGCGGCGCGTTTCCAGAATCCCTCATCATGGATGGGCTTCGCTTCCAGGATGCGGGCAAGATCGTGCAGATCCTTCGCCCGCACCTCCCGCTGCGCGCTGCTGATCTTGGTCCGATAAGCCGGCAGTGATGTTAGAAACGCCCGCATCTTTTCGCCTGCGATCCGATGGAGCGCGTAGGCCTGGACCGTCAGGCCATCCATCGGCACTTCGCACACGGCATCCGCGCCGAGTTCCTCCGGTGCCGCGATCTCCAGTTCCACCGTGGGCAAGGTGCGCACGCCCCGCAGCTTCTGGTCCGTGACCTTGATTCTCGCCACCAGAACGTCCCAACCTCGCGGGTGGGGCGTCGTGGGCGGGTTCTGGACGACTTTCACCGATTCCAACTCATACCGGACCGGATCCTGTTCCTCGAAATGATTGCGAACTGCCATCGTCAACTGCGCTTCAAACCAGTCCGCCTGCATCCTTCGGTCCGGAATCTCGCGTTGGAACTCCACACGCAGATTGGCATCGATGTCCAGGGATTGTCGTTGGCTGCCGAGGTGGAGATTGAGAATGCGCGCACCTTTGAAAATGAGAGCGGGCCTCAAAGGCGGGTGGGAGGACACCGCCTTGAGGATCTCACCCAGCAGTTCGTCTTTCCATTCGGTTTGTCGTGCAGAATCCATGTCAGGGGGTGAGTATCCCCCATTCTGGCAATAACCTCGACCCCGGCAAGCCCGGCATGAGAGGCAGATGTTGATGATCCACGGAGTTACGGAGGGTTTCCATTGTGGCGGCAAGCAGGCATCGGAGGCTGCCGTCTGTCTCTACGCCTAGCAGCGACAGCATGGCTCCCACGCGGCGTTCCAAGTCCTGCCGGTTGATCGCCGCCAGATGCTTTGCCATGCGTTCGGGATTCCACCGCTGCACGCCCCTTTCCCAGGCCTCGAACACCACGGACTCTCCTCCGCACTTCAGAGGCTGCCACAGGGTATCGAGCATGGTTTGCTCCAGCGTGGTGATCCGCAGTTGCGTGCGTGGGCCGAAATCCCGCGTTTGGATGCCGGGGATCGTGGCCTCATCCCGGCCGGTGATGTAGCAGGGCAATCCTTGAAAACGGAATTCCAGTGTGCCCAACGGGTTGCGCTGCCGCTTCGAACCGTCGCTTGCCACGGTGGCCGGCATCTCACCAATTTCCGGCTTCGGCCCGGCCGGTCTGAGGTTTGCGATGTGGTAAAACGCAGGCTCCTGCGTTGTCAACTCATGAAAAGCCGCCGCGGCGAAGTAGCAAAGAACCCCGCCAGGCCTGTATCCCTGCATCAGTTCCCACGCATCGGGTAGCTCTTCCTCTGTGGCCTCCATGTCCAACAAATACAGCGTCGGCGGAGCATCCTCCCCTGGAGTCGGCTCCAGGGGGATCTGCCGTAACCAGCCGATCTCCAGCATCCTAGCAATGACACCCTTGGCTCGCGGGAAAGTCGATTTCAACTCAGCAAGCTGCTCCTTCCGCACCCTGCTGATCACCATCGTCAGGTCCGATTCCCGCCATACTCGGGTAGTTGGATGCTCCTTCGTTGGCCGGGAAACTTCCCGCTTTAACTCACGGAACATCAGGTTCCAGCGCGTGACTCCAGATGATTTGGATGGGGTGGCCATAAATGATTTTCTAAATGCCTGCATGTTCGCCAATGTCGTAAACGACATTGGCGAACATGCAGGCAATGTCAAGAGACCTTGTTCGTTATCAGTTGGAGATCATCATGCAGATGGCGTAAACGCCATCTGCATGATGATCTCCAATCGCGATGTTTGTCAAAACAAAAAACGGATCGTCTGAATTATTCCGCATTCCGCCGTCGCAGGGGCGGTTTCTGGCGATCACCGTTTGGTCTTGCGACCTCAGGATTCCACTAGGCCTCAAAGGACCGGAGTGAGGTCATTCTGGTGGTAGAATCGCGGTTTTGAAAAGAAACAGGCGAGACGTCCGAGCCCTTCTATGAAACAAGAAAATCTTCAGCGGGTTTTGAGATGCTCGTGGAGAATCCGGTCGATCTCGGCGATGCCTAACGGATGCTGGTTTGACCAGTGATGGCTGGGAATGATGAGTTCGCTCTTCGCACCGTCGATGTGGCTGCTCCAATAGGGAACGATGCCATCCGTGCGGACCGGTTTGTCGTGGTTAGAATTTCCACCCTTCCCGCGGTCACCGATGATGGAGTGATAGGGGATGCCCTTGACGGTAGGGATTTTCGCTAGGGTGGAGACGAAGCGGTTGGTCGGTTCGAGGAAATCGATACTGTTCGGCATGCGTTTCAGGTTTTCACCGGTGGAGTTCGGTTTCGCAAGTGCCATGACTTCGGGTTCATCTGGCACCACGTCGTCGGGGCTGCCGATGATCGCCGAGCCAAGGCGGCCGAGAAAGCTGGTGGCCACGTCGCTGCCCCGATGGGAAGCGGATGCGAAGATCACGCGCGAGATGTCGGTGCGGTGTTTGAAAATCAGCGAGTCGCTCATCAACTTCCGAGTCTCGTCGGAAAAAGGCATATCCGCTGGCGGCTTTTCGTAGATGGCGTTCCAGAGTCTTGTGCCGCTGTCAGTGATCAAGGTGCGGCTGATCATGCCGCCCATGCTGTGGCCGATGACGACGATTTTCTTGTGGTCCGGATAATGGTCGTTGAGGGCGTCGAGTTTCTTTCGAAGGACCGAGGCCGTCAACGGGTAGGGATAGCCAGTCGGATAGCTGAAGAACCAGAACTGATAGTTCTTCCGGATCACAGGATCGCCTCGCAGCGTTTCGATCAAAGGTGCCCAAGTCGCCTGGGAATCGCCAAGGCCATGGATGCAAAGCACGGGGATCTTTTTCGGGTCATACGGCTGGAGTCGGGCGAGTCGCGTCTTGGCCTCGAAATCCGTCGGCCGGAACAACCCGTCGAGCTCCTTTTCGCGGGGGTTACGGTCCACCAGCGCGAGAGCAATCGGCGCGGTAAAATCCGCCGCTAGCGGCTGCCTGTGGCCTTCGAAAGAGATATCCTCAACCGCGAGTGGATCGAAAAAGGAGGCGACGCATTTGCCACCGCTGAAGTTCACCAGCCCGGTCATGCCATAGGAGATGCGGGCCACTTCGAAATCCTGGGCTTTCCCGGAGGCAGCGGCTTTGCCCACCACGACCAACGGAGCACCGATGCCGTCCTTGAGGGAATGCCGGACAAGTGTGCCTTTGAATTGATAAATATCAGCGGGTTGGATGTCGAATTTGGAAGGATTCCGCTCCGGTCGGGGATCGCCCTCGAGGGTGAAGCTCCAGACTCGGTCCGCCCCCGGACAGGCCAGCGGCGCCTTCCACGGTTTCAGGCCGGCATCATGAATGATTCCGAAGATCCGGGAGGTGGCGAAATTGTAGTCCAGACGTGCCTGAGTGTTATCCGGTTGCGTTTTCAACACCCCCGCCGCGGCGGAGGCGGCATCGAGGTAAGCCCCCATTCTGACCAATGGCGGTGAAAATGGTTGATCGATGGTCTGGGCGATGATTTTTCCGGCGGATGTGGGCGAACGATACCCGGGCTGGATCTCCGTGACGGTCGCATAATTCGAGCAACCGGCCGTGATCATCACACAAACTAACGGGATCAAGGGATGGAATTTCATGAAGAAGAGATACGGAAATGAGTGATTGAGTGTTGCCAATCTTGAGTGGAACCAAGAAAGCGAAGTTACACGACAGGAACCGATTTTTCAAAGATCTCCACGTCGTAAATGTGACCGGAGCCCACGAGGCAGGATGACCGGAAATTCGCGGGAGCCAGGAGGTCCCGCAGGTGGCCGCGATCGCGGAAATCGAAGCGTTTTCCGAAAAGTTCCAGAATCCGGATGCAGGAGTGATCGCGGTAGGTGTTGATGATCAGGCTGCCACCGTTCGCTGTCATTGCGCCAAGCCGCTCCACGAGGTGCGCGGCCGCCAGCTCCTCGGTGGGTTCATGGAGCATCAACCGCTTCTCGGTGGTGCCATGCGAAGTCCCTTGGAAATATTCAAGGATCCCTATCGCGGTCACGATCTGATAGGGGGCCGCCGCAGGGATCTCGGAAGATTCCGAGAAGATATCTTCGGTCGCGGCAGAAATTCCGCAGCCGATCTCCGGGGAAAAGCGGTTCGCGCGGGTGGTGGACAGCTTGTCCAAAAGCCGGCTGGACTTCGCAGTGTTAGACGAATCGCGATCCGTGATTTGTGCGGTGATGGCGGAGGGATCAAAGCCGTCGCGGATTAACTTGTCATACACCAGGATCAGACTCAGTCCGGTACCAGCGGCGACCGCCTTGATGCGGACGGAATGGCCATCAACTAACAGCCTCTTGGCCACTTCGTAGGTGGCTTGTGTCTCGTGGATGAAGCGGATCCGCACGTCCTTGCTTTGGACCGAGTCGAAAAAGATTCGGTCCCAAAGCCCACCGTTTTTCCGAATCTCCGGAGAAAGCATCATGTAAGGCCCGTTCATCGGATCGCCACCCTCCACCAATGCGGAGCTCTCCGCCATCGTCGGGCTTAGCAAGGCGCGGGCGTAAGGATGGCCGGACTTTTCAAACAGAGGGTTGCTGAAATGAGTGATATCAATGCCGGCCTCATCCGTGGCGCTCGCCGACTTGGTGGTCCAACTCACGACGCGGTGGGCCACACGACCGATGAAGCGTTTTCTCCTGCCTGCAGGTTTGGTCTCGGGTTCGAGGAAAATGGCGTGGCTCAGACTGGCCACGATGGCTTCCGCGAGTTCCTGCTGGTCAGCCGCATACAGAGCGGCGACTGCGCCCATCGGCTTGAGATTTTTCATGAATTCCTCATTTTAAGGTGCGAAGCGCTTCGGGAGTAAAATCACTATCCGCGAAAGTCACGCCATGCTTGCTGTTCGACCCTTCGATTTCCGTTGGAGATTCATCGCCCGCGCGAACCACCTTGAAACTGGATGGCACCGTGCGGTCGGTGTCGTCCTTGGAAACGCGGGTGGTATAAATGCTGCGGACGAGCTTGCCGGACTCGCCATATTTATCGACCCGCAGCGGGACCATGCGCTTGAGGTCGATCCAACTGAGGACTTTCCGATAGGAGCCGCTTCCGCCCTTGGACTCCAAAATTTGGCATTCGACCTTGTCCACCGTTTCCGTTCCGACAAGTTTCTGTTCTCCCCAAGCATAGAAATTATCGACCAGGTCATCGTAGGCGAGGTCGCTGCCGAAGATGCCGTTCTTCAGATCGGAAGCGCTGAGGCTGGTGAGAGTGGCGGGCGCTTGGAACACCGAGCCGGTCGCCGGATGGCTGCCGCTTTTCCGCAGGAGGAACGATTCGCCCTTTCGCTCCTTGGGCCATAAAACCAGATAGACCACGTCGGTAGTCGATCCGGTCCGGCGGGAATTCACTT
>JBBQDJ010000203.1:0-7154 GCA_038319595.1 Verrucomicrobiales bacterium | reverse complement strand
TGCATCGGATCGGCGGCGGGGAGACGACAGAATTGGCGCGAGTTCCCTATGCGGTCAAGGGTAGGGATCTTGAACTCGCCCTGCCGCGCTCTTTATTCGGAGCGGCCCCAGTCCTGCGCTTTGATTTTAAATGGGGGGACAACCAACAGAAGAATGGAGACATCATCGAGTTCGCTATCAATGGGGACAGCGCGCCAGATCGTCGCTTCAACTACCGTTACGACCAGACAGTGACCGACGAGCGGATCCGCCAATGGACGGAAGCGGCAGGACAGTTGCGGAACTCACACTAAGGTTGTGCATTTCAATTTCGCAGTCATGGAGTGGATTCACGGGAACTGGCCCGATCCTAAGGGAACAGCCGGATTGCCACCTTATAGAAGCGTCGCGGCCCCGGGTCGGCCGGATGTGGAAGGGTAACCGGTCCGGTGCCAGCGGGTGCCATGCCGAGACTGGTCCACGAGCCGAGGCTGATGGATGTTAGAGTTTCATAGGTCCGGCTTTCGATCCGCGTGAAGGTTAGCCCCGAAGCCGAAACCGTGGTGATAAAGCGGGAAGATCTGTTGGTCGGATCGGTCCCAGTGATCCATTCATCCCGGTTCGTCCAGCCATCGCCGTCGGGATCGGCAGCCGGTGTGGAATTTGAAATTCCTGGATAGCCAGCCATCCATGCATGATAGGCATCCGGAGTGCCGTCGTTGTTCGAATCAAGGTCTTCAAAATTCGGGAGTCCGTCGCCATCGGGATCCGCTCCACCCTCCTGAATATCTGTTAGGCCGTCATGGTCGAAGTCGCCATCGGAAAGCGCGATCCAATCGATATCATAAACTGAACCGGTCGTGCCTGAGGGATCAAATCGCAGATCGCTGAGGAGCTGGCCGCTCCAGTCCACATGGGCGGATGGATTGAAAAGCACACCGGTCAGGCCACCTGCCGCCGTATAGCTTGCGCTGCTGATGCGAGTCGCCGAAAAGCCGTTTGCGCCGATTCTCCCCCAATACAACACGCAACTCCCCGTTGCAGTGCTTCGATAGCGCACCAGCAGGTGTTTTGCCAAACTGCCGCTCACATAGACGGCACTTCCCTTGGAGACTTGGGGATCGTTGCTCGTGACCGTGCCGCTGATCATCCCGTTAGTGATACTTGCGACCGTAGGATTCGCAGTGGCCCAGCCTTCCAGGGTGGTGTTGAAATTCCATCGCGCATCCAGCGAGAGATTGAGCGTTTGATCGACCGACGTGGTGACGCCATTCGCCTCCGCAGTGGTGCGGATGACATAGGTTCCCGCTTGCGAGAATGCGGTCTGTGGAGTCGCGGTGTTCTGGGTTTTGAAGGTGACGGTGCCTGGGCCGGAAATCTGTTGCCAACTCCAAGTGGACGACCGATCCGCCGTGGCAGAGAGGCTGAAATTGTTGCTGACATTTGGATTCTGACCGGTCGGAATGTCGATGTCCGGAGCAACGAGGGTGCCGTTGGTTTCTATCAGTGAAACATTGTCGAAGTTTTCTACTGAGTTTCCGTTGTTGTTGACCGAAGCCATGTAGAGGCCGGCGAACATCGTCGCAGGAGCATCGGCAATCGTTACCGCCGGACCCAGCGAATACCATGTCCCTCCATCGACTGAGTGGAAGCAGGTGAATACGTTTCCGGCCCGGGTCAAGCGGAGCCAATACGGCGCTAGATAACCTTTCGTGCCCGTCGCATCCGCAGTCGTGGCACCTGCGGCAGTCGTCCGGGACTGGAATGGCATCCCGTCGAGAGGCGTCACCGCCATGAAGGCATTCGCCGCATTCGCGGCAGCGGAGGCTCGCACCATCACTCCGGCCAAAGCCGCGCTGGCGGACATGTCCTGGGAAACCACACGGGCGGTGAGTTGGGCGTCGCCAGAATAGGCTTGGGAAAGGAAGTAAAACGAGTCGGCAGTTCCCGCGATGTCTAGGCCGCTGCCGCTGACTGTGCGAACCAATCCGGCGACGGAGTTAGATCCAGCCACACCGGGTGTGCCGATGTCGGCACCTGCCCACGTGTTCCCGGGGGCAGCCTGGGACGCAAGAGGTTCTAGCAGAATGTTATCGTATTTCACCTCGGAGGTTTCCACATCGGTCTTCGCGGTAACTGCCAGTCCCCAAAGCGCGCTTGCCGGCATGGCGGCGATCGAGGTGGTGGCACCTTGTTGGACCCACGTGACACCATCCTCGCTGCGGAATCCGGTGAAATTGTTGCCGATTCTTTTGACCCGGACCCAGTAGGGTGCGCGGAGCGTGAGGGTGGTGGGTTCTGTGTAGCCCGCTTCTTCAAAGCGTCGTGTGAACTGCACCCCGCCACCGCTCGTCACGCTGGCAGCCACATTCGTGCTTTCGCGGGCCAGCGATGAACGAATCATCACTCCGCCAAAGACCTTGCCGCCATTGTTAGAAACGAAGCCGGTCACTCTCCCGGTCATCGTGCCATCCCCGGTGAGGGAGCGCCATGCGAAGCGGACTGAGTCGCTCACTTCCTCATGACCCATGCCTGAACCGGTGAGTGATGCCGTGCTCGCGCCAATGGTTTGGGAACCTGCGGTCGCGGCCCCGCCGATGTTTTGTGTCGTCCACGCGCTGGTCACCGGACTACTCGATCCGGCGGAACTCGGACTCGAAGCCACGGCCTGAACGGTTAGTGGTGTTACCAGGGTGGAGCTTCCATCGGTGGTGGTGATGTTGAACTGATAGGTTCCCAGAACGGGAAACGTCAGCCGTGCGGGCAAGGCCGTGGCACCGGAAATCACCGCGCTTCCTGGGCCGCTGGTTTGCGTGAGGTTCACCGTCGGCGAAACTCCGGTCAGCGTCCCATCGACGATTAGACCTTGGTTCAAGGGAATCACCACACTTGCCTTGGCCGGCTTCGTGAGCGCAAATCCAAACTGCGGCGCGATGTGGGTGGTTTTCAACTCTTTGATCAATGCATCCACCGCAGGCGAATCAAGCGCCCCACGGTAGAACCTTACTTCCGCCATGCGGCCGTCGAGAAACCGCGAGGAACTCCGACTACCACCGAGAGTGAGTGTGGCGGAGTTCCTTGCGACGTTAAGAAATTCCGCTCCTTGCTTCCGCGAGACATTGCCGACGCCATCTACGTAAACTGAAATATTTTTATCTAACCCAACTGCGTCTCCAGTGACTTCCGAGCCGTCCCACGTCGCGACGATAACGTGCCATTGACCGTCGGCGATCGAAGTGCCGGTGTGATAGCTGGTGGTATCGGTTGTCGCGTCGGTTTTTCCGATGCCGAGGCCGGGCTTTCCGGTGGAAGCCAGCGCAAGTCCCCAGTCGTTGACGGTGCCGGTCTCGTCCGCATCTAGCAGACCGGTGTTGTCGGACCAACTGGTCTCGCCACCCACGCCGGCGGCATCGATGCGAACGACCATGGCCACGGTGAATGCGGATTCCGTTGACGCTGGATTCGAAGTGGCGGGTAAGGCCAGGCGTGCAGTGCCGGGAAAATCCACCGCTGCGTTTCCCGTCGGTGTGGCTCCATGAACCAGGGTGACGGTCCCCACGGCACCGTTGGCCGCGCTGTTGCTCCAGGCGTCGCTGCCACCTTGGCGGACCCAGTTCGTCACCGCGGCTCCATTTCCTGTGGTGGCCGTTAGATCCTGTGCCAGCCATTTCATTTCAAGCGCGGGAGTGGTGGGGCGCGCCCAAATGTAGCCCGTTGCGGTCTCGATCTGGGCCATGTCCGTCCGCACCCGGCCATCCCGATAGTAGCCGGCGTCCGGTCCACTGGTCACGCCGATGACAAACCAGCGGCCGTTCTCATACATGTAAAGTGGTCCACCCGAGTCGCCCGGGGCGGTCCCGCCTTCATACCAGGTGGTGGGGCGACTCGCGCTCTGAGGCAGCGATGGCGGGCCATCGAAATCGTAATAGAGATAGTCCGTCGTCACTGCTGGCGGCGGCGAAGCGACGTTGTTCACCTCGATGCGAGTCGTCATTCCCCGGAAGACGCTGTCATAGAATGGTCCGACCCCACCTGTTCCAATGACGCCATAGCCGCCGCTCGCGATCTTCCACGCCAGCTGGCCATTTTCCGCCGTGCCGGAATAAGGTGCGGTCATTTTCCCAAGGGTCGTGTCAAACGGGGTACTTGTGACGATCACGATGTGGTCCGCACCGATATTGGTGAAAACCCCGCCTGTCCGGCTCTGGCCGTTCCAGGTCGCAGTGACTGTTCCTGAGGCGGCATAGTTCACGCAATGGGCAGCGCTTAACAAAACATTCGGCGCGATCAGGACTGCCGTGCAACCCGGAATGTTGGCCCGGCTGGCAAAGGGCGGGAGCTTCGCCAGGTCCACGGATCTAACGCTTCCGGTGTCACGGTTATACATGACTGCCGCCGCCGTTCCCATCAATGCGAGGTAAAAGAGGGCAACTCGAAATCGAGCGGTTTGATTCATGAACAGGGATGGGTTGAAACAGGATGGCGTGATTCCTGCGCGGCGTATTTTCAGCGTAGTGCATTTGTCGGCCAATCCACATCCCTTTTTTACGGGATCCGTATTGCCGGGAAATCCATGGACCGTTTCTCTTGCCGCTGGGAACGAAGGTGACCACTCCTTTCAGATCCCGTGAAAACGCGATGGAACATTCAAGTGGCTTCCCATACGATAGAACCATGACACGCTGGATCACACCTTGGATACTGTGCGCCTCCTGGGCCCTGGCCGAGCCCGCACCGGAGGCTCCACCCAAAGAGAAATTCCTTGAAAACGGAAAACTCAAAATCGGCGTGGACCTCAGCTCGGGAGGATCGATTTTCTGGTTTTCCGAACTCCCCGCCGACAAGAACCTGATGAATCACGCCGATCGTGGGCGCTTTATCCAACAATCCTACTACGGAAAGACCGACGGTTCGATGTGGTCGAAAAAGCCATGGCGTTGGAACCCGGTGCAAGGTGGCGACTACAAGGGAAAACCCGCGAAGCTGATCGAAGTCAAAGAGGATGCCGGCACGCTCTATGTTTGCAGCATTCCGGTGAATTGGGCCGGCGGCGAGGACATCGAAGACTGCCGGATGGAGGAGTGGATCACGCTCAAAGATCAACTCGCGCGGATTCGGTTCCGTTTCACCTACCGTGGCACCGTCGTTCACCCGCCAACCCACCAGGAACTGCCGGCGGTGTTCGTGGACTACGCACTAACAGATCTTGTTTACTACAAGGACGCGGAGCCTTGGACCGGCCAGCCGATCAGCAAGGATCAGCCGGGATGGCCGAATGAATCGAGAAAGCCCACGGAGAATTGGGCAGGTTTCGTCGGCCCCGACGGGCGGGGCGTCGGAGTGCTCTTCCCCGGCACCGACCGGATCACCACCTATCGTCATCCTGGGCCCGCAGGACCGAAAGGCGGCGGATGTTCGTATTTCGCGCCGATCCGCACGATGTCGATCACGCCGGGACTCATGTTTGAATACGATGTTTATTTGACCATTGGCAGCGCCGAGGAAATGCGATCCCGCTTCAAGCCCATCGCCTTGAAGGATCGCGATAAGGCCACCAAGTGAATGGGACAACACGGCTCAGGCTGATAGAGTCTAGGCATCGTCGTTTTGATATGGAAAACAGTTCTGGAGAAAAATGGTTGGAATTTTTTGTTCGGAGGTTACTCTCATGGTGTAGATGGGCATTAAGACATTCATAGCGCTGTTGATGGGGCTGGTCATCCAGTTGTCCCAAGTGCAGGTCCGTGCCGCACCTGAACCCTCGAAGTCATGTGCCACGGCGGGTCAGCGGATGGGATGTTGCGAGGGCCTGAAATCCTGTCCCTGCGCAAAAAAAAGCGATCCAAAAGAAAAGCCCGCCCCGCTGATTCCCGCTTCGGCCGAGTTGAAGCTTTTTGTTTCCAAAGCAAGCGTTCCGGTCGATTTCGACACGATTTATTTTCCGCAATCGGTCCACACGCGAGTCCGCAAGTCGCATTCGGAGCCGCGGAATGGTTATGCGGGAGTGCCGCTTTCCGTGGCCTTCTGCAGTTTTGTCATCTGAGTCAGCGCCACGACAGGCGTACTGTGCCCATTCATATTAGCCGCTCCGTTTTGCGGCTAATTCTGGGCGCTTGGAATTTCCATCCAATGACTCACATGACTTATGAAATCAATGATTCCCATTTTAACCGGTCTTTTCGTGGCCGGAAGCCTGCTGCACGCGCAGGAAGCCCGACAGGTTGATGAAACCTTCCTATCCGCGTTGCGGACGGAGGCGGCCCGCAAACATCCGGCGGCCAGATCCGCGGAACTGCGTGCCGCCGCTGCTGGCAGCGAGATCCGGAGCGTCCGGCTGTGGGATGATCCCATGGTTGGCCTCGCGGTAATCGCCGCCGATCCTGAAATGCGCCGCAACGATGGCGACATCCGCATCAGCTTGGAACAACCGCTGCCGAAGCCCGGCCTTTTCGCTGCAAACCTCTCGAAGGCCGAGGCGCTTCAACGGGCCGAGGCTGAGATTTCGCAATCATCGCTGCTGGAAGTCGGCGCGGCTGCGGCGAAGAACGCGATCGAACTCGCCCTCGCGGATGAATCCATCACCATCCAAGCCGCCCAAATCACCTGGCTGGAATCCATGGTCGAAAATGCCAAAGAAATATCGATTAATCCGGACGCCACCGGTGCCGACGCGCTACGTCTAGAAAGTGAACTCGCTCGCGAGACGCAGATTCTCGAAGCCGCCCGCCGCACCCGCGACGGGATTGCCCAAGGTCTCAATCTCATCCTTGGACGGTCACTCGATTCGCCCTGGCCGGCCTTACGCCTTACCGCGAATCCCGCACCCGTACCGGTGGTTAGCTCGGAAATCGCGAGGATTTCGCGGGTCAATCCCAAGGTCCGCGCCATGAAGGAAACCGCCGTGGCGGCGAACTCCGAAATCCGCATCGCCAACAGCGAGCGGCTCCCCCAGTTCTCCGTGGGCGTTGAGTCCGCGCTCTACTCAGGAGGCGACGTCCGGAGCGCGGCCGTGGGCTTGAAGATGAGCCTGCCCTTTTTCAACCGGGTCTCTTACGACGCAAAAGTTCAGGCGTCCCAGCTTCGCGAAAAGGCGGCGGTGAATGACGTGGAAACCACCCGGTTGGAAATCGCGTCCGGCGTGATTTCCGCCGTGACCGATGCCGCCAACGCCGCCG
>JBBQDJ010000202.1:0-7169 GCA_038319595.1 Verrucomicrobiales bacterium | reverse complement strand
GGTGCGGACGAGGTGGGACGGGGAATCGGTGATGAGTCCGAGCTGATCCAAGCGGGCGAGGGCGTTTTCCAAGGGTGTCGACATGAGGCTGAAATTTGAGCTGCCGCGATAGGTGAAGTAGGAAAATGGCGAGCAGGCGAGCGGGATGTGGTAGTTCCGTCCGGCTTCGAGGGTGAAGTGGATGGGAACCTCGTTGAGGAACGGCGAAGGCACACCTTGGGCCCGGAAATAGTCACCGACCTCGAAAACGAGTCGGTATTCGCCGGGGATGGCGTCGTCGAGGAGCGGGGCATCACAGCGACCGTCCGCATTCGTCAGGGTGTCAGCGAGGAGTTCCGCACTGCGGTAGAGCCGCAGATGCATCCCGCTGGCGGGATTTCCCGAAGCGGTGTCGAGAACATGCGTGGTGAGTCGTCCCATCGGGCGGAGCTGAGCAGATGGCGGGCCGGGATGCAAGAACGGCGAAATTTCGACATAAGCATTCTCATCGGCCCGGGATTCCTGCAGAGTCGGGATCCGCAGAAACTCAACCCCATTTTCCCAAATTCCAATGCCCCCTCCACAGAAAGGCTTTAAAGTGATCAACCACCGGGACGTCCAATACCGTTGGATCATGCAGAACCGGCGTGGCAGTAACGAAATCGTGATCGAGGCGAGTGCGCCGGTGAATGGCCAACCGTTGATCGGGGAATTGCCGAAGATCGTGAGCTACAACATGGTCACGGCAGCAATCGACTTCGGAAACGCGAACGGTTGGAAGCCCAACGAGTCGGGGGCTCCTTTCAGATGCAAGTGGGAGCGCAAAGGGTTCGTGCTGCCGGAAGCCTGATAGACCATCGTTAGAAAAAATGAACGACTTGAATCCGCCAACGACCGGTGTGGGGAAATGGGGCTGGCCTTTAGGTTGCGCGTTGCTCTGTCTCGGGCTGGGAATCGCGTCGGGTCTATCGTCCGTGGGCGGTGGGGACTCCTGGTATCGGGATCTGGCCAAGCCGCCCGGGACGCCGCCGTCGTGGGTCTTTGGTCCGGTGTGGTCGGTGTTGTATTTGCTGATGGGAGTGGCGCTGGGGCGTTTGATCCATCGGAGGGCGTGGTCCGCCGTGAGCTTTTTTGGGGTCCAGTTCGCTTTGAATCTCATGTGGACACCGGTGTTTTTCGGTGCTCACCGGATTTCTGCCGCCCTCGCGGTGATCGTCGCGCTGTGGATGGCTCTGATGTGGACGATCCACCTGTCACGGAAATCGGACCGCCTCTCTGCCGGGCTGCTTTTGCCCTATTGGGTCTGGGTAAGTTATGCGACCTACCTGAACGCGGGATTTTTCCTCCTAAATCGATGATGGCCAGGCTTGCGGACTGCAGTGGATGGTGTCAGCGCTCGCGGCTGGTGGGTCTGAAAACGGCGCTGCTTCTTAATCCCTCGAACATTCCTAGGAAATAGGCGGCCATGGTGATCGCGTTCCACAAGCCGTTTGGCGTGCTTTGCCAGTTCACCCCGGATCAGCCGGGGCAGCGGACTCTCGCGGATTTCGGATTTCCGGCGGGTGTTTATCCGGTCGGAAGGTTGGACATGGATTCCGAGGGGTTGCTGTTGCTGAGCGACGAGCCGGGCTTCAACAACCGGCTTCTGGATCCGAAGACGGCGCATCCGCGGACCTATCTGTCGCAGGTGGAGGGAATCCCCACCCCGCAGGCGATCGATCAACTCGCGCGCGGGGGATTGGAAATCCAAGGACATCGGACCTTGCCCTGCCGAGTCCGGCTCTTGGACACCGAGCCCGGTCTTCCGCCGCGTGACCCGCCGGTCCGCTTCCGGAAGGCGATCCCGACCTCGTGGCTCGAGCTGACGCTGGTCGAGGGCAAGAACCGGCAAGTTAGAAGGATTACCGCTGCGGTTGGATTTCCCACGCTCCGGCTGGTCCGGGTGGCGATTGGAAAATTGGATGGAACCTGGCTGGCACAAGGAGCCTGGAAAATCCTCAGTGCTGCGGAGTCCTCTGAAATCTGGCAGCGGTAACACCGGGGTGGAGTTTTTTTCCTTCCCACTGCCCCGATCACCGGGGGGGCGATCGGGGCAGCTTACACTATGCTGGGGGGAGCCCCACGTTCCGAGTCTCAGAAACTGCGGGAGGGGGCTGGGGAAATTGATGTGGGAACTAAAGCACGATTTCCGGACATAAACAACCCACGTGATCACGTGGGGATCACCAATCGGAGTAGGAATTGGGCAGGTGGCTTTCGGGGGCCGCGAGCGAGCATTGCATATAAAGTGTGCCTAACGGAGGTATGGTGTCGATCCCTGAGCTTAGGCCGAAACTGTAGATGCCGGTCCCCGCGCAGATCGGCTGGACTTCGATGAACTTGCCGAATCCGATGACCTGCGCTTTAAGATTCGTGGCGGTGTCGCCCGGTGAGAAACCATTGAGGTTGGCATAACCCCGAAGGCCTTTTTGGACGCTGTGGATCTGCAGGATGCAGGTGGCACGGTCTGAACCCCGCTTCCACGCCGTGGTGCCGAAGAATAATAATCCGATGAGGGTCAACATCACCAGGATGACTACTGTTAGCTCAATTAGCGTCATGCCCTGATGATACCGTCGGCCGTTCCTGGCTGGATAACCGAGTCCGGTGAGTGTTTGATTGATCGGGCGTATCTTCATTGGCTTTCGCGTCTGGTTCAGCATGGAGAATGCTGAAAATCACACGAATTTCAAACATGTTCTGAAAAAGTTAGATCCCATAATCGGACCTAGCAGCCGTTATTTCCGGCTTTTTGAATACTATGGCCGGAAATGGGACTTATACCAGATCCGGATCTCACTTCACTTTGATAATTTCGCGAATTCCGGTTTGGTGCGATTCGAGGAGTTTCCGTAGTTCTGATGCTGCGTCCTCGGAAGTGGTTTTTGCGAGTCGCTTCAACACCTCATTGTTGAGGAAGTCCCGGCTGCGTTTGTCGGACGCGAACAGATCGATCTCTGCCAGCACGCGTGGCCCCTGCGGAGTTCTCACCACCGTGTAGAGGGGATAGGCGGGCTTGCCGCCGTCGCGGGGGATTCTCGCTCCGACCGCCGACCATGGATTTGCCCGATAGACGGCGGTGATAGAGGGCAACTCCTGTTTGCCTCGCAAACCGGCGATTTCGTAGCCGAGATTCTGCAGCGCGGAGGCAGTGCTGCGGAGAGAGGACAGGCAGGCGGTGCGGGAAAGCACCTGAACGATGTCGCCACGGCGGACGGAATCGAGCCACGTCGTGGCGCAAATGCGGGCTTCCTCCTCGGAAACGGCTTCGAGGCCATTGACATCGGCGATGATCGGGCATCCGGAAAGAGCGAGTTGTTGCCAGGTCTCAGGTAGATTTTTCATCTGATCGGCGAGCCATGGCATCTGGCTATCAAGAACGGAGGTGGAGGGCTCGGGGCTCCAGAGCCAGCCGGTCGCGGATTTTTCGAAATAGATAGTCCGGGCGTCGAGCTGGTTGGAATCTTTGGCAATGAGGAATTGATAGATTCCCACAGCGGAGGATTCACCGGTCATGAATGCAAGTGGCAGGGCGAGTTCGGCGGAACCGCCGCGGATGGTGCGCCAGATCTGCGCAGCCTTGAGGCAGGGTTTGATGGTGGCATCGGCCCCATCTTCGATGCGGGTGTTCGCGAGAAAGGACCCGAAACTTCCACCGTTCAAGGCGGTGAGCCAGGCCTGAGCGGCGAGCTCTGCGGTGGGTTGAGGGGCGACCGGATGGGCCGCCGCCCAGAGTGCTGGAAAACGGTTGAGTGCTTCCGGCGGGGTGCTCGCAGCCGCTTGGTCGTTCTCTTCGTCTTCGGGTTGTTTGAGTGAGGCCTTGCCGATTTCCGCGAGAAAGGACGACGGCGGATCGATCCTCCAAAGTCCTTCGATGGATCTCGATAGCGACAAATTCACCAACTCAAGGCGAGGCTTATCCCCCTTGCCGCCCAAGGGATCCAGACAGGCGATGGAAATCAACCCCGTATCTCCCTCCGTTTCATGGTGGACGAGGGCGCGGGCGACATCTGGAGCCACCATCAGTCGCCACGGGCCCGGTGCTTGTGCGCCGTCTGAAATGGCGTTTTCCGAAGCTTTCAACCGCGTTGACCAATCATCAGGAAGTTTGGAACCAAGTCCGCCGAGCACCCCGAGCAGCGAAGGCAGGTCCCCCGAGCCACAGGCGGCCACGAACCGCTCGCCGATCTCCTTGGCGTCAAATTTCCGCAGTTGGGCGGTGGACAGCTTGGCTTCAATCCTAACCCGCAGCCGCGCATTGGCTTGTTCCCGGAGATTCTCCAGATCCAACACTTGTTCCCGGAGCATCCAGTTTTCGAGTTGTTCCAGGCGTTTGCGCAGCGCGATCGCGTAGCCCGCGCCGGAATTCTCGAACGACGCCAGAAGCGGTGCGGCCTCCCAACCGGTGTCCTTTTTCACCAACGCCACGGGAAAGACCTGCAGCCGGCTGGTATCAAATCCGCCGACCTTGCGGATCAGGACGGCTGCGAAATCCTCATCCAGTTTCACCGCACCGATTTCCAGCGGATCTTTTCCCAAATCGCGGGCGACGCGTTCAAGCCGTTTGGCGATCTGGCGGCGTTTCGTGTCGGCAGTCTGCGGTGAAAGCGCCGTATCACCGCCCGGTTCAAGGTTGATCTTCCCGTCTCGCACTTTTTCAAGAAATTCGATCGCCGCCTTGCCTGGGTCTGCGGGCGAGGCTTGGGCGGCCAGACTGACCGCAAGAAACAGGGAGAGAACTTTCACGTTGGGGATCATAACGGATTCCCGGAGCGGAGAAAGGGCGGATTTCGGCCTTGGTGCTGTGGGGCGAACAATTTCTTTGATCCCGATGTCACAAAGCGGCCTCCGCGAATCAATAACTGGTGAAATCTCATGAAACCTTTAGCCATTGCCTATTCACCACCCGACATGGACCGTACCCGATTTTCCGAACTGATCCGTGATCACCACCAGCCGCTCCTCGCTTATGCCCGCGTGCTGGCTGGCCATCAGGACCGGGCGCGCGAGTTGGTCCAAGATGCATTCGTCGCCGCCTGGCAAACCATTGGCCGCTTCGATGTCACCCGCGACTTCGGTTCCTGGCTGCGGGGCATCGTCCGTAACAAATGGCGCGAGGACTGCCGCAAGCATCGCCGCGAAGTCGCATTCGAAGATCCGGAACTGGTGCGGCTGGAGGAAGCTGTCCGCGCTTGGAGTGCCAGCGATGGCGAGGCCGGACTGCTAGACCGGCTGGCAGACTGCCGGTCGAAATTGCCCGAAGCCCTTTCGCTCGCCGTCCAAGCCTACTACGACGAAGACCGCGACGGCGACGGTGCCGCCATCGCGCTCGGCATCGAATCTGCCACCTTCCGCAAACGCCTCGAGCGCGCCCGCTCGGCGCTCCGCCTGTGCCTCGAATCCAACTAATCACTTCCAACAAATTTTCATCATGAACTCAGAATTTCCAAACTCACCCGAAGACCGTCTCCTCGATGCATTGCTCCACGAGCAAGCCCATGGCCCCGACGAGGCGTTTCTCCAACAGATCGAAGCGGCAGTGGACGCCGGGCCTGTGATTCCTAACAAGCTTCCAGCACCCCGTCACTACGGACGCTTCGCCATCGCGGCCGGTCTTGCACTGGCTGCCGGGAGTTTTGTCTGGTCCTCTTGGCCGAGCAGACACCCACAAGCGACTGTTAGTATTGTTGATCGAAAAGAAGCCGAAAAGGCGAAGGCATCCCTAGAGCTGGCACAACTCACGAGGTCGATTCGTGATCAGGAGGATAGAATCGAAGAACGCCGCATGGTGTTAGCCACCATCGCCAGGACCAAGGGCATTGTCTACAAAGGACAGGACTCTTATTACGACGCGGCAGGTGTTAATAAGGACGGACTTGCATCCAATGCAAATACGCACGAGGAGGCGATCACACGCGGGCTCGATGCCCAGGATTATGCCGATGCCAAAAGGGATTTTGAAACCGATCAACAGCAGCTACGGGCGATGAGGCTCCAGCAGACCGAACTCGCTGCGCGGTCTGGATACGTCGCCGGTGTGGAGTCAGGGAATTCACCTGAAACGGAACGAACGGAAATTGTCTCTGACGCACTGGGCAAGAAGAGATTGGCCCAGACCGAAAGTCTCGCGACGAAACAAGTCAGCGCGGAGGGGGCTGTGTCTAGGGTTGAGATTCCTGAATCTAAACCCTTGACCGCCTTGGCAGCGAACGACAAAGCGCAGCCGATCGACGCCTATGCATTCGCTGCGGGATCCGGTGGTCTCGGCAAAGGCAGTGGTTCTGGAAATGGCTTGGGTGGACAAATGCGAGATGAACCTTCGACGATGGAAGGCAAGGAATCAATGCCGGCCAAACCGCGAGTCGCTCCACCGTCAGTCTCTGGCCCCATTGCGAGCAACGCCCTAAAGGCTGCGACATCTGTGTCGCGAGCTCGCTTCGACGGCGGCTTCATTATTCCCGGTGAATCAGCTCCCGAACAACCCACCGGCGACCGCTACGGCACTTTTGTTGATCAGCCATGGAAGACTTCGGAGAAGGATCCGCTGTCCACGTTCTCCATCGATGTCGATACCGCGTCTTACGCAAATGTCCGCCGGATGATCCGCGAGGGCCGGGAAATTCCCAAGGATGCCGTGCGCATCGAGGAGTTCATCAAGGCCTTTAAATATCACTATCAGGCACACACGGGCGATGCGCCATTCGCCGTGGGAGCGACTCTAGCAGTTTGCCCGTGGGCTCCCGATCATCAACTCGTCCGGGTCTCGATCAAGGGCCGTGAAATTGAAGCTGGCAAACGTCCGGCATCGAATCTGGTCTTCCTCATCGATGTTTCCGGTTCGATGCAGAGTCCGGACAAGCTGCCGCTGCTTAAGCAGTCGATGCAAACGATGGTTAGCCAACTCGATGAACGGGATCGCGTCGCCATCGTGGTTTATGCGGGATCGGAAGGCGTTGCATTGCCTTCGACGCGGCTGGATGAGGAAGGCCGGGCCAAGGTGCTCAACACCCTGGCGCAACTCGGAGCCGGTGGTTCCACCAACGGCGGGGCGGGGATCAAACGTGCTTACGAACTCGCGATGGAGCAAAAAATCCAAGGCGGCGTGAACCGCGTGATCCTCGCGACCGATGGCGATTTCAACGTTGGCGTCA
>JBBQDJ010000201.1:0-7278 GCA_038319595.1 Verrucomicrobiales bacterium | reverse complement strand
TGGCGAAACTCAAGCGCGGCGTGAATCTCGGCAACGGCTGGGATGCTCCCCCACCCTTCTCGTGGGGCATTCGCTATTCGACCGAAGATATCGACCGCATCGCCGCTGAAGGCTGCGCTCACATCCGCGTCCCGGTGGCTTGGCACTACCATCTCAAACCGGGCGCCAATGCCCCTGAAATCGATCCCGCACTCCTCACCGATCTGGAGCCGCTTCTCCGGCGTGCCCTAGAAAAAGGCCTTCATGTCCTGTTGGACTGGCATCATTTAGATTATCTAACCACTAATCCGGCAGCTATCCGCGCCCGCTTTGTCGCTTCTTGGGAATGCATCGCACGCCATTTCAAATCCTGGCCGCCCAGCCTTTTTCTCGAACTGCTCAACGAACCCCGCGACGCGCTCACCACCGAAGTCGCCAACCCGATCTACGCAGAAACCATCGCCGCCATTCGCAAGATCGATCCCGAACGCATCCTCTTCGTCAGCCCGGGAAACTGGGGTGACAGCCGCGAACTGGACAAGCTTCGCCTGCCCGATGGTGACTAGCGGATCGTGGTCACCATCCACTGCTACGAGCCCTTCTACTTCACCCATCAGGGTGCTGGCTGGGTCAATCTGAGCGGACTGCGCGGCATCCACTATCCAGGATCTCCTAGCAGTCCACTTGCGATCCCAGATGCCTTCAAGGACAACGCCGCCATCTGCGATTTCATCGGGAACTATAACACGCTTCCGGCAGACCGGAATCCCTGTTCCGCGACAGGTGTTAGATCACTCCTCGATCTGGCCCGCGCATGGTCGGACCATTTCGGCAGGCCGATCCACCTCGGGGAATTCGGCAGCCACGACGTCGGCGACCTAGCCAGCCGAATCCGTTACTGCCACGATGTCCGAGTCCTTGCTGAACAGCGCAAGATCCCGTGGACGCTATGGGACTGGAAAGCCTCATTCGGCTATTGGAATTCAAAAACCAATCAACCCGCTCTCAGAAAGGGTCTGTTTGATTGAGCTGCTTAAAAACTGCTAGACTTCCTTTTGAAATGGCCTGCTTTCCACGGATCAGCCCTACGATTTGCCCGTCAGCAGGTTGCTCATGGTCACCGCCTATTCAGATGCTGAAGCACCCCCTTGCCGGACCTCCGGCTTGAAATCGAGCGGCGGCGCGTGACTGTTGTCCATTTTTTGGATGGACCCCCGCTCGTCCTGCACCGGCACCACCTTGATGTCCACTTCCACTGGCACCGCGCGAAGTCCTTGGATGATCTCGCGCAACTGGGCCACAGTAGTTTCTGATAGAGTTTGAGGCCGAGCATGTTCTCGTCCGGCTTCACCGATGATGGACCGGATGGCATCGAGGCCATCCTGGAATCCGGACAACTGCGCAACGACCCGACCGACCGGATCCTCCTCACCCGCACCGCCTAACAAACGTCGCTTCATGAACTCCTTGCGAATGTCTGCCCAGCGGGATTTTTCCACTTCATTGGCGATGCCCTCGAATTCGCGAAACTTCAGCAAATTCGCCTCCGCACCCTGCGTCAGTGTCTGGGATTCGTTCCGATAATGATCGAGGATCAAGGCACGGACTTCTTCACGTGTCATCAAAGGCAGCACCTTCGCCGCGATCCGCGCCATGTTCCGATAGGAGCCCTGGAGCTTGAACGCAGGCTCAGTCCGATAGGCATCTTCTTGCGCGGCGCTTTTGATATACTCTTGGTTGACGCGGAGAATGGTGTCGCGCACTTCGAACAAGTGGCGGGTAACTGTTACCATTTCGTCGATTTCGGCAGGCGCGTGGTTGCCTTTGAAATCGACCCCTTCCTGGCTGCCGGTTTCGGCGATGCGCATGACCGCGTAAACGTCTTCCTGATGGCGGCTGGCAAGGCGGGAGAGGATGGGATTCGAGGTCAGACAGTTCTCGATGTAACTCGCCTTGAACGCATCGAGGTGGCCACCGAGGATGTCGCCAAGGTTGTAAGTATCGGCGCGGTTCGCCAACATGTCCGGGATTTTAAATTTCGTTCCACCCTCGGTGTAGGGATTTCCCGACATCACGACGGCGACTTTTTTTCCTCGCAGATCATAGGTGCGGGCTTTGCCTTTCCAGACGCCTTCCATTTTCCGCTGCGCATCGCAAAGGCTGATGAAGCGCTGGAGAAACTCAGGATTCGTGTGCTGGATGTCGTCCACGTAAATCATCACGTTGTCACCCATCTCCAACGCGAGGTTGAGTTTATCCACCTCTTCGCGGGATGATAGATTCGGCGCTTCCGTCGGATCGAGCGAGACAACGCCATGACCCAACGCGGGGCCGTTGATTTTCATGAACGTCAGCCCGAGCCGACTGGCGACGTATTCCATGATGGTCGTCTTGCCGTAACCCGGTGGCGAAACGAGGAGCAACAGCCCGGAGCGGTCGGTGCGAGTATCGCTGCCGACGGTGCCGATCTGCTTGGCGAGATTCTCACCGATGAGTGGCAGATAGACGTCGTTGATGAGCCGGTTGCGGACAAAAGAACTCATTACCTTCGGCTTGAATTCGTCGAGACGGATCTGATCTCGACGCGTCTCTATCAGCCGTTGCTTGAGACGGCTGCAAGCCTCGTAGGCGGGAACGTCCTTGCTACCGAAGCGGGTTAGGCGTTCGCGGAAAGCATGATAGTCCGTGTCGTAGTTTCCGCCATCGGCGATGACCGCGTGCTGACCGCGCAGTCCGCTGACTTGAATCGATGACGAGGTTTCCACCACACCGCGTTGCTCGATACCACCCCGCAGCCAATGCGCGGCGGACTCGGCGACCCAGGCGAGGGCCGGAGTGTGGAGCGGGTCGTTCGCGGCGCGCTGCGTCAACTGGTGATGGCCGTTTAGCCAGTCAATCAGGACGAGGAAACGGCGTTCGGGATCGTTGGCCAGCGGCTCGATGGATTTCGCGAACTCGCTACCGGCATTGCGCGTGTTGAGCGCCAGTTTGAAATCCGCCGTTCCGGCAGCGGCTTCGGCGGATGCTGGAACCGGACCGCCAGCGGCTACCTGTTCGAACAAATAGGACGACGCCTCGCCGGCCATCGTCTCGGGTTTGGACTCCCCCATTTCGACGAGCATCGCTGCGGCGCGTGAACTCCGGATGAATTCAAGCAGCGCCTGCTCCAACGCGGAACGGAGCGGATGAAGTTCCACCGCAGGCGAACCGAAGGCCCGGCGCATCGAGCCATGAGCCATGACCAGTCCTTCGAGTTGCTGGCCCTGCTCGGTCGTGCGGTGGATCTCCCAGAACAGAATCGCCAATGCCCTGACGCGGGGATTGAAACGCAGCAGTCCCAGCGTGCGATGCACCGGCAGGATTTTGGTGAGCAAGCGCAAGGCATCTTCGTCGTGAATTCCCTTGGTGTAGCCTTCCGAATAGCGCGGGGCCATAAACGCGTGAACTTCCTCGAGAGTGGGAGTGCCCGCCGACGCTCCTTGGTCCAGCATTTGCCAAGCAAGCCACTCCGCCCGATAGATCCGCGGATTCTCGCTGACCACCTGTTGTTCCCAGACGTTGCGGGTCGCGAGGAACTCCTCGTTTTCCACCGGCTCGAAAAACGCCGTTCCTGATAGATGATAGCACATCGTGCCGTCGTTCGGCACAATCGAGAGTTCGAGTTCCTGAGTATTAACCGAGAAATTGTGGCGTCCGAATTTCAGGACGTTTCCGCCATCGACAAACAGCTCCTTGCGGTCCTTGAGCTGACGGACCGCGTCGTCCTGCAAGGTCTTGAGGCGGGTCTGAAGGTCGTCCGCCTTGACGCTGTCTCCGATGTCGCGGAGTTCGGCAACGATGTCGCGGAGTTTCGAAACCATCAGGTCACCGGCGAAATAGCCGTTGATGGTGTTGATATCGTCGAGCGCAGCGGCGCGGTTCTTGAGTCCGGCGAGAATGCGTTCGGCAGACTTGAGAAGATTGCCCGCGCGGCGGTTGCGTTGTTCGACGAGCGCCTGCTTGCGACCCTCGAATGCTTCGTAAATCTCCTCGCGTTTGCGGCTCAGTTCTTCGATGTATTCATCAAATTCGGCGAAACGTCCTTCGAGTTCCTCCACCTGCACCATCACCTTCGTGAGATATTCACCGCACTTTTCCGGAGTATCACAGAGGTCGAGGAAATTGACGACCGACTGGCTCAGCAATTTCAATTGCGCGCTGAATTGGGCAACCCCTTCGACCTTCGCCAGCTCGCGGCGTTTGTTTTTCAACTCGGCCCGGATGCCGTTGAGCGTGGCATACAGCGCGGAGATGTTTTCAATGATCGCCGTGGTTTGCGTGGCGTCCTTGATCCGTAGGTTGCTCACAATGTCGATCAACAACTCCAGTTCGGCACCCGCCTGGTCCAACCCTTGGGCGGTCACGTCGGCATCGGCGGTCTTGGTGATATTGGTAAGCGAGGCGCGCTGCGTTTCGATGGACCGCCGATAGGGATCCAGCGATTCCTCGCGGAGCAGGAACTCGACGGTCCTAGCAGAAACCGCATCGGCGGCCTCGGCAGCCCGCTTGTCGAGATCATCGATCAATGCGTTGTCGGCATACCTCAACTCGCGCAGGCCGATGATCTCACCACGCCGCAAACGCAGGTCGGCGAGTTGATGGACAAAGCCCCGGATGTCGTCGGGCGCGCTGGAGCGAACCGCAGTGAGAAGTTTCTCCGTCGCCGCTTGCACCTCCTCGGTCCGGGTGGCCGTCGCCTTGCGCAGGCGAACCACCTTGTCGAACTCATCGATCGCCGCATTGGCGGCGGATTGGATTGCTTCGAGCGGTTCGGAAAGCTGCTTGGCCTCCTTTTCTTTGAGCCAAAAATAACCGTCGAGCACCTCGCGACTGCGCCGGACGAGTTCCAGATAGACATCGGCATAGGTATCGCCTTTTCCTAACAAAATCAGGATTTCACGAGCTTCCGCCATCGCCCGGACCAGCGATGAGTTACCGACTTTGAATAGCAGCGAATCGCGCTTTTCCGCAGCCACCGCGGTGGCCGTGTCAGCCACGTAGGGAGTTCTCCAGACCTGAAGTGCATGATGTTTTTGCGCCTGATCCGGTGCTTGGAACAATATCATCCGTCCGTCCGGATCGAGCGCGAAACCATTGCAAATCGTCGGCGTCTCAACCGACTGGGCGATGACGTTGTACGAAAAAAGAACGTAATGCCCGGAAGATCGCTGATAGAAAACAAACAACGTGTCCTCGCCATTTCCGGCCGCAACCCTGCGCTCGAAGCGCAGGCCAGATAGACCGGTTTCGTAGGTTTTCACCTCGCCGGTGGCTAGCATGTAACCGTTGGCAAACAGGATTCCCTGCGACTCCGGCAACAGCACACACGATTGACCGATGCCGTCCAACCGATGCACCTCGCGGTTCTTCCCGTTGAAAACCAGGTGCCGGTATTTCGTCTCGCGATACGGCAGAATCCGCAGGATGACGAGCGGTCCGACAATCGCGTAATGGATTTCCGCGTCATCGAGTGTCTGATCCGGATCGTCCACCGGCTCCGAATAAATCCCCTGTCCAGAGGAGGTGTTATCCTCGACCTTGATCGTTAGATCGCCGCCGATGGTTTCTACGAACACCCTGTCATCCACCGAAATGTGCGGATGCTCGCCGGCGCGGTGCATATCGCGGTGCGCGCGCTTCCACTGGAATTCGACGGGCTCTGGATAGCGGCACTCATGCTCGGAACGGTTGCCAAGGTATTCCAAGGTGCCGTTGCCGGGCACCCGCCATTTGAAGGTTTTGAAATCATCCTCCGATTTCCCGATGCGCATCTTCATGTGGAGATGCGGACCGATCAGCATGAATTTGACGAAAACCGTGTTCCGGTAATAGCGGAACAGCGATAGGAAATCCTCGTTGAAGGTGGCATCACCCAGGACGCTTTCCAGCGGTATGGTTTGAAATCCACGCTCTCCATCCAGACGGCACAGGGCGAAAACATCCGCGAGCTCGGTGGTCTGCTTGAGACCAAATTGAATATTATAACCCAGCAGATACAAATCACCGCCCAGACTAACAAGATCGCGGGCCACGCAGTTGTGGGAAGTCCCGACGTGTCCTGTGGAAAGAAGCTCAGTAGGAATCGAGCCGAAGACCTCATGGCGCGCCGCGTTGAGCGCCTCGACCCGCTCACGCAGCAGCGCGGCGTGCTGGTCGAGACGGGCACGGATCACCTCATAGGCTCCGCCTTCGAGTTGTTGGGGTGTGTCGCTCATTTAAGCAGAAGATTTGTTGGCACCACGAATCCTACGAATCGAACGAATCAAGAGTTTGGATCATCGGACGATGCGTTCGTATTCGAGATCACCCGCTTTGCCAAAATTGACTAGGAGGCCGACTTTGAATGATGAAGCTCTCAAGTAATTGTGGACTTGAGCGCGATGTTCGTCATTCAAAGCGACCACCGCCTTGATTTCCATAATGATCTTTTCGTAAAGAACAAAGTCCGGCTCGTATTTTTTTCGAATCAACACGCCTTTATACCAGATTTCCATCTCGGGTTTCGCCACAAATGCAATTTTTCTTAATCCAAGTTCGATCTCGAGCGCATGCTGATAGACCTCTTCATAGAACCCAGAACCCTTTTCATTGTAAACCTCGAAGCACGCTCCGACGATTCCGTAAACCTCCTCACGATAAATCAGATCCATCATTTTCCCCTTCTTGATTCGTTCGATTCGTCAGATTCGTGGTGCCCATATTTTTTCACCTCAAAAGCGATGCCGCTGTCGCATCACTCAAGCCGAAGCGCTCGGCGGCACCGAGCATACCGATCAGGCGTTGGCGCTTTTCCCCGGTCGCGGAACCCACGAGTTTTCCTAACAATGCGGAAACACTGAGGTTTTTAAGATCCTCGGTTTCGATTCCAAAGTCCTGGACCCACGTCTTCGCTTGGGCTTTGAAATATTCGGGGTCGCCATTGAAGAAGGTGTCCTTCACATCGCCGAGCACCTGACTGTTGCCAATGGTGCGGTCCACCACCTTACCGGTGGTAATGGCGCGGGTGATGCGGTCAAAGAATTCGACCTCGCCACCGACGATGTCGATCTTCGAGTGGCGCAGGGCCTCGCCGATGACGATGGCTTGTTGCTCGGCGATCTGGCGCTGGACGTCGATCTGGGCGAGCTCCACGGTTTTCGCCTTGTCGAGTTCGAGTTTGAATTCTTCGTGGTCCTGGCCGGCTTCTTCGAAAAGTTTCATCGCGTCGGCCTTGAGTCGGATCGCGCCGGCATCGGCCTCGCCCTTGGCACGCATCACTTC
>JBBQDJ010000200.1:0-7284 GCA_038319595.1 Verrucomicrobiales bacterium | reverse complement strand
GGCGAAGGCCCCTTCGGTCCTACTCCCGGCGGGCCTGGTGGTTATCTGCTGCTTCCTCCGGGGCCTCCTGCCAATCCTTGGACGAGTGTTGTGATTATCAATCCGCCTTCCGTCACCTATGTCAATCCACCCGCTGCGTTCAGAACAGGGAAATCACCCTGAAAGTGAGGCACTAGGATTTCAGAATGGTTTCTGATTTCCTTTCCTAAAACACGATGCCGAGCCGGACGTTCGATAAGCGAGCTCAAGAAATTCACCCGCAAACAGGCTGCCGCCTGGTGTGCGATCCGTTCTGCAAAACACGCCAGTATGGAGCTTTCCAAGTTGAAGGCCATCTCATGAGCAATCCGATGCCCCAGCGCTCCCGCAATGCCATACCTCCGTGCCGCAGAATCTGCCCGATTCCCGATGATCGAACAGGCGGAGACGGGTGGGTCTCCTGGGGCATTGGCTTTACAATGACCGGGCTATTTCGCATCCATTTTCCAAATGCCCGCCCAAGCGGCAGGTGGATGCGCGATTAGCTCTCCGCAGCGTGCCGAAAGTGCTTTGCTGGGCCCATCGGAAAATTCGCTTATCAACGCTACAAACTGTTCCTGCGCCTCTGCAAATTTCCCCGTGGAATAGTCGCCGTAAGCGACATCATAGCGTTGGCAAATTTCGGCGAACTCCGGCGGCGTGCAGGGATTTTCACACTCGAACAATTCCACGGGTTCGCTCTTGCCTTTCACGATCACGCGATCCACGAGGCGATGCGTCGGCTCTGTGCTAAACTGCACCAAGGTCACCCTCGTTACTAACAGTTTCACGCCGTAATACTTGGTCAGTGCCTCGACCCGCGAGGCCTCGTTCACGGTATCGCCGACGAGACCATAATCGAGACGCTGTGCGGAGCCCTTGTTCCCGACGAGCACCGCGCCGCTGTGGAGCGCCACGCCATAACCGAAGATCTTGTGAACCTCCGGCGACAATGTGGTGCGTAGCTTTTCCATGGCGGTGATCAATTTAATCGCAGCGCGATTGGCGCAATCTACCGCATCAGGTTGTGCTTGCGGCGCGCCCCAATAACTCAAGAATTGATCGCCGAGGAAGTGCTCTAGATTTCCCTCCTCGCCCATGATGGCGTTGGTTTGTGCCTCGAAAACTCGGTTGAGCAGCTCGAACATCCCCTGCGGACCGAGCATTTCCGCCAGCGGCGTGGAGTTGCGCAAGTCCGTTAGCAACAAGGTAACATCGGCGCGGCGCGGCTCCATTGAGCCAGGATCAGCCAGCACGGCCTCCAGCACTCGCGGCGAAAAATAGAGCCCCATCGTATTGCGCAGCATCATACGTTCCAGACGTTCCAACACGAAGTCGTAAAAGAAAACTGTCAGACTGATCAGCATCAAAACCATCACCGGAACAGACAAGGGAATCGCCCAGCCGACGTGATTGAAAAGCCAATGTGCGATCAATAGATAGCCAAGGCCCATACCGATCACTACTAACAGGCGTGTGCCGGGCTGGCGGATGATAAAGCACGATGCCGCCGCCAGCACGCCGGACATGGCAATGATCCAGAGATTCGCCACGGGCGATGGTTCACGGAGGAATTCTCCATGCAATGCGGCGTTAAGGAGATGCAAGTGGATTTCCGGTCCGTCCATCAGCTTGGGAGCCATGAACGGCGTGTTGTGTTGATCTTGAAAAATCGGGGCAGTGGGTCCGATGAGCACGATTTTTCCTGAAAAAATTTCCCCATTCGAACAATTTTTTTCCCAGAACTTGGGTGATAGAATATCGCCGATATTGTAGGGCTTGTAAGCGACGCCGGGTGGCGCGGTATATCGAAAAATTCGGGAGTTAAAGCCTGTTGGAATCGCATCGGCATGGCTGAATTTCCGCAGCGCGCGCGCGTCCATGGATTCGGGCACAACTCCCTCGGACTCCTGATAGCCAATCTGTTCACTGGTCAGGCGGAAATTCACACGACGCAAGGTGCCATCGATGTCCTTCCAAACATTGACATAACCCAAGCGATCATCTCTAACGCTTGATTCCGTTGACGCCGATTGCAAGACACTTTCGTTAGGAAACTGCAATTGACTGAAGTCCCCACGCTCGGTTTCACCGTCGTTGATGTTATAGCCGATGACCACGCGGTCCTTGTATTTCTCAAGTGCCTGATGCAGTTCCGCGTCGCCTTCGCCCTGCGCGGCGAATACGAGGTCGAGGACGATGACTTTTGCTCCGGCATCGGCGAGTTTTTCGATCAACCGCGCCCAGACCTCGCGAGACCACGGAAAGTTGTTTTGCAAATGTTTCAGCACCGGCTCGCGTTGCACTTCCTCATCGCTGAAATCCGATGTGTAAACCGGCTTATCGATGCCGATGAGAGCGAGCCGATCATCCATCGGGGTCTTGCGACCAAGCCGCACTTGCCAGTCCTGTGCGAAAAACTCTACCTGCTGCAATGGCTCAAAGGGGCGTGTCCACAGCAGCACAAAACCCAGCGTGCAGATCGCACAAATTGCGAGGACGACCAGCGGACGACGATTGGTGGTTTTCACTATGCGATGACTGATGACAGGCCTAGGTGAAGGCAAGCATATTTGTCTTGGGATCGGTGACCGCCACGCATAACGAAGGGAGGTTTGAAGCAAAAGAATGGCAATCACGAACGGGCCAGCACGGCGGTTAGTGTCAAGTGAACGGGTTCTTGGACTTAAGCGGCATTTCATGCAGGGGCCAGAAGTCCTGCCAACTTATCCTCGGCAGGAATCATCATGATGGTGTTGATGTTTCCAGAGCCGTCGGCGCGGCAGATGGACGGGCTGCTAGGCCCGCCTGAGGTAATCCGGCACCGGATCCTCAATAAGTAGAATGGCCCCCGGAATCCAGCCGGATGCTTCCAACCCCTCAGTCGATTTCTCAATCTTTCGGAACGAAAGGGCGGACCGTTTCAGCGAGGAGCTTGTAGCCGGCTTCGTTGAAGTGGAGTTGGTCAGCGATGAAAAGCTCCGGGCGCGGCTGGCCGTTAGGGTCGAGTGAAATTCTGGTAGAGTCGATGAAGACGAGGTTTTTGTGGTCTTTGGCGTAGGCAGCGATGAGGGCGTTGAGTTGATCGCCAGCGGGTTTTTCGTTCCAACGGGATGGGGACGGGCTGAGGCCGATGTAAACGATGGGAACCGTCGGGAGCTTGGCGCGGACGGTGGCGACGAAGGTCTTGTAGTCGTTGAAGACGTCGTCGGCGGAGTGTCCTGCATGAATGTCATTTCCACCGGCACGGAGGAAGATCATGCGGGGCTGATAGGGAAAGATCATGCGCTCAGCGAAGTGGCTGGAGTCGGTGATTTGATTGCCGCCGAAGGCACGATTGAGAAGGGTGGTGCCCTTGAAATCCTCGGCGAGGGTTTTCCAACGGACGATGCTGGAGGCACCGACGAAAAGGACGGCATTTTTCGGCGGCGGTGACTGGGCGTCCATTTTCTCGAAGGCGGCGACGTCTTTCTCCCACTTGGCGAAGTTGTGCGGCTTCGGGGTAGCCGCGGAGCTTGGGGCCGTGACGGCGGGCTCTGCGATGGCGGAGGCGGTGAAGAGTCCAGCCAAGCTGAGAATCTGCAGGAACGAAATTTTCATTGGCTGACCTTACGCCTTCGACGAGGAACAACCTACATCGAATCTTCCAATCAGGTTCCTTGAGGCTCAAACGAGTTGATGGATATGGGCGAGAGTAAGGTCGAATAGAATACATCCGGATTTTCTCTGGAATTCCGGCGACTCGTGCGCATGGTCCGGATATGGGGATGACATGGTTTCAGAAGCTGGCGACGGGAGCGCTGGTGTCGGTGTTGGTGCTGATGTTCGTGGGGGCGGTGGTGCGGGTGACGGGGGCGGGGATGGGCTGTCCGGATTGGCCGACGTGCTGGGGCTGTTTGATCCCGCCGACGAAGGTGGAGGATGTGGATTTTTCGAAGCTGCCGATTGAGAAATTTCAACGCAAGGCCGAGCGGATGGGGCGGGATCCGGCGACGATCACGGAGGAGTCGTTGCGGGCGGAGTTCAATCCGCGGCACGTGTGGACAGAGTTTTTGAACCGGCTGACGAGTCTGCCGGTGGGTTTTTTCTCGCTGGCGACTTTCATTGCAGCGTTCTGGCAGCGGCCACGGCGGCCACTGGTGTTTTGGATGGCGTTCGCCTCGCTGACCACGGTGCTGGTGAATGCGTGGATGGGCGCGCGGGTGGTTTACAGTGGGTTGGCTTCGGGCGATATCACGCTGCATCTGGCGCTGGCGATGGCCTTGCTGGGGATGCTGGCCTATTGCGCTTGGCGGGGGACGGAGACTCCGTGGCGCGTGGCGATGGAACCCGCGCCACTGGCAAGGCTGCGGCTGGGGGTGACGGTCCTGTTGTTAGTAGTGGTAGCGGAGGGGGTTCTCGGTGCGCAGGTCCGGGAAATGACCGATGTGCTGGCAAAAGTTCATGCGAACGAGGCTCGTGCGACCTGGGCGAGGGAGCTGGAGGGATCGTGGAAATACCTGGCGCACCGGAGTTTCTCGTGGGTGGTGTTAGGCTTGGCGATATGGACTTGGCTGATGGCGAAACGTCATCGGGCAGGCGGGGTGGGGTGGGTGGAGAATGTCGTTTTCGGCATCGTGCTCGCGCAAATGGTGCTCGGGGTAGTGATGGCGCAGGTGCACATTTACTCGGGGGTGCAGGTGCTGCATGTGGGCTTGGCGGCGATTCTGCTGACCTTCCTGTGGCTGTGGCGTTTCGGGCTTTCCGGCGGGCGTTGATTTTCAGACTTCTCAAAGGGCGGGGGATTCCGAAGATCGTGCCATGGCTGAGCTTGAAGCGAATACCGTGATGATCCTGCTGGTGGCCTGCGTGGCGATGCTCGCTTTCGCCTTGTTGATCCTGTTTCGGATTTCCTCACGGGTGCATCGGATCGAAAGCCTGCTCGGGCAGCAGTCCGGCCGGGTGGAATCGGTGGATGGCAGCCCGTCGGTGGCGGAAACCTCGCCGGGCGGAGCGTTTGAGATGTTTCTCAACGAGGATCCGGCCCGGCGGAAGCTAACGAAGGCCGAGCAGTTCAGCGCCTACCGTCAGTGGCGGCAGGATAAGGGGATGAATTGGTCGAATTCCTAGGGGTTCAAGGGATTTGCCCACGGTTTCCGGTGGATAGTTACAAATTCCGTCACATTTTCTTTTTTCGCATTGCATCACGGCGGTGCGGTTGCATCCTCCGGCGCGTCCGGAACTTCCTCGGAAAATTTCGGAAACAGCTTGTGAAAAATTTCACAAGCTCCATTCTCTCAGCACTGCAACGCGCTTCACATGGCAAATATTTTTCCTCGCTGGTCCAATCTGCTGCCCCTCAAAATCGCCGTCTGCGCGGGAACCGCAGCCGCTGGTGTGGCGCTCGCATTCACCTATTACGCGACGCCGAAGACCTTGGCTGTGGGATATCAGCCGTCTCAGCCGATCCCGTTTTCGCACAAGATCCACGTCGACCAAATCGGTCTGGACTGCCGCTACTGCCACTCGTTCGTTGACGTTTCCGGCCATTCGAACGTGCCGACCGGCAGCACTGGCTGGAACTGCCACCAGCACGTCCAACGCGACAGCCCGAAACTGGCGCCGCTCCATCGGTCGATGGACACCGCCTACCCCGGCTACGACGGCAAACCGATCGAGTGGGTGCGGATCCACAAGACACCGGATTACGTGTATTTCAACCACTCCGCACACGTGAACCGCGGGATTTCCTGCCAAAGCTGCCACGGGGACGTGAACAAGATGGAAGTCGTCTATCAGGCCAATTCGCTCTCGATGGGCTGGTGCCTCGATTGCCACCGCGCCCCGGAGAAGAACCTCCGTCCGCTGGAGGAAGTTTACAATCTCAACTACACCGCGGAGGCCTACATCTCCAACAACCCGCAGCTGGGGGTGAAAACGACCGAGGAACTCGGACTCAAACTCAAAGAGGAGTTCATGGTGAAGCCCAAGGAAACCTGCACCACCTGCCACCGTTGATCGTCCCCTTTTCCTTTTCTCCCATTTCCAAACTTTTCGCAGTCTAACATGAGCAAGCGCATTTTGCATCACCCCGAGGTTCCCGCCAGCGAGACCACCGTTTCCTGGCGCAGCGCGGGTCAGCTTGAGGACACCGCCGATTTCCGCCAGTGGCTGGATCGCGAATTTCCACAAGGGGCCGCCGAGATGGCGAATGAGGAGGATGCCGAAACCTCGCGCCGTTCTTTCCTCAAGTTGATGGGGGCCTCGACCGCGTTGGCTGGTTTTGGAATGGCTGCCTGCCGTCGTCCTGAAGCCTACATCGTTCCTTACACCAAGGCCCCTGAGTGGGTGATCCCTGGCAAGGCGACCTACTACGCCTCTTCGATGCCGCGTGCCACCGGTGCGACGCCGTTGGTAGTCACCACCTTCGAAGGCCGCCCGACCAAGCTTGCTTCTAACAAACTCCATCCGGATGCCGAAGGAACCGACGCATTTGCGCAGGCTTCGGTGTTGGATCTCTATTCTCCATCCCGTTCGAGAGGGTTCCTGAACTCCGGAAAATCGGCGAAGCGCGCCGATTTCGAAAAGGCTCTCTCGGCGCTGGCGGCTGACAAGGCGGCGAAGATCGGATTTCTTTTCGGAGCCGATGATTGCCCGTCTCGCAACAGCATTTCAAAGTTGCTGACAACGAAATTCAGCGCTGCGAAATTCTATCAATATGAGGCTCTAACCGGCGAAGCTTCCGCCGTGGCTCTTGGAGACGGTGTCAAACTGGTCGCTGATTTCTCCAAAGCAGATCGCATTGTCTCTCTCGACTGCGATTTCGCAGGAACCGATTCGCAAGGCCCCGTCACTCCGTTTTTCGACCGCCGCAAGCCCGAAGGGAAAGCCTACGAGACCGCACCGGATGAGAAGGGCATGAACCGCCTCTACTCGGTGGAAGCAGCGTTCACTCTCACGGGCGGCATGGCGGATCACCGGCTTCGGGTTGCTCCAAGCCAGGTCAACTCGGTCGCTGCGCAGATCGCCCGTGGGCTGGGAGTCAAGGAGGCCGTCGCGGCAGTGGCGCCTGAGCTGACGGATCCGATCCAGCTCGAGTGGGTCGCCGGTCTTGTCGCCGACCTCAAGGAGAACGCCGGGAAATCCGTCGTTCTCGCGGGCTCCCGCCAGACGCCCGCCGTCCATCAACTCGCCCTCGCCATCAATCAGGCGCTCGGTAACATCGGCGCCGGCAAACCGCTGCTCGCTCTGCAAAGCGAATCGAAAGCTCTTGGCACCTTGGCATCC